>QHPU01000112.1 GCA_003219175.1 Verrucomicrobiota bacterium
GAACACTTTCAGCGCGACCACCATCGGCCTGCATGAATTTCTTTTTGCGGGCAAACCGAATAATGGTCGCAAAGATCCGGAGTTCTTTGATCGAGTGGTAAATGATGCTGCCCTGAGGGAAACGACATGCGAAATAAACGACATCGCTGCTCGAATGGCGCGCGAAGCGGCCGATCACCTCAGCGACGAAACTGGCGAGCCGCGTTTTGTTGCCGGAGCACTTGGCCCACTGCCCGTAACTGCATCGCTGTCCCCGGACGTGAATGATCCCGGATTTCGCGCGGTTACCTTCGATCAAATCAAACGGAGTTATCGTGATCAGATCGACGCGCTACTTGGAGGCGGCGTCGATGTCTTACTGGTTGAAACGATCTTCGACACTCTGAACGCCAAAGCGGCATTGGTCGCGGTCTCTGAAGCGTTCGAGAAAAATGGTCGCACGATTCCGTTGCTTATTTCGGGCACGATTACGGATCGATCGGGCCGCACCCTAAGCGGTCAGACTCTGGAGGCGTTTCTCATTTCCATCGCGCACTCGGATCCGCTGGTAGTGGGATTGAATTGCTCGCTTGGCCCCGATGAGATGAATCCATTCGTCGAGGAGCTGGCACGCGTGGCGCCGACATTTGTCAGCGCTTATCCCAATGCCGGGCTGCCGGACCCGCTGTCGGAGACGGGATTTCCGGAAACACCGGAAACGTTCGCGCCGAAAATGTTGCAATGGGCGCGCAACGGTTGGCTGAACATGGTCGGTGGCTGTTGCGGAACGACGCCGTCACACATCGCCGCATTTGCCCGGTCGGCTCGCGAGCTTCCACCGCGGTCGCTGCCACAAAGAGCGCGTGTAAAAGAGAGCGATTCCAGGCGAGAGGAATCCGCGATCCACAATCCGCTAACCGCAATTCCCCTCACCCTCTCCGGCCTTGAACCACTCAACGTCACACCTGAGTTTGGATTCGTCGTCATTGGTGAACGCACTAATGTCACTGGTTCGCCCAAGTTTTCGAAAGCGATCCTGGCCGGCGATTTCGACGGGGCCGTTGCAATTGCGCGCCAGCAGGTCGCAAATGGAGCCAATATCATCGACATCAATCTCGACGAAGGAATGCTCGATTCCGAAGCGGCCATGACACATTTCCTAAATCTCGTTAGCAGTGAACCGGAAATCACGCGCGTGCCGGTCATGATCGACAGCTCGAAATGGAGCGTGATTGAGGCGGGACTGAAATGTGCGCAGGGGAAATGTGTGGTGAATTCGATCTCGCTCAAAAATGGCGAGGAGGAATTCCTGCATCAGGCGTTGCTGATTCGTCGTTACGGCGCAGCCGCAATCGTGATGGCTTTCGATGAACGAGGCCAGGCCGACACGGTTGAACGGAGAATCGAAATCTGCCGGCGTGCCTACGATTTGTTAACAAAGCGTCTGAATTTTCCGGCCAGCGACATCATTTTCGACCCGAACGTGCTCACGGTTGCCACCGGGCTTGAAGAGCACCGCAATTACGCGGCGGATTTCATCGACGCGACGCGCTGGATCAAAGGCAACTTGCCCGGCGCCCGGGTGAGTGGCGGGATCAGCAACATTTCGTTTTCGTTTCGCGGGAATAATGCGGTCCGCGAAGCCATGCACGCAGCGTTCTTGTATCACGCCATCCGAGCTGGCTTAGACATGGGCATTGTGAATGCAGGTCAGCTTGCCGTTTACGAAGAGATCGAACCGGAATTGCGTCAGCGCGTGGAGGATGTGCTGTTAAACCGGCGCGCTGATGCCACCGAGCGATTAGTCGACTTCGCGGAGGGAGTGCAAGCGAAAGTGAAAGAGCCGGTGCAGGAAAAAGCCTGGCGTTCTGCTCCAGTCGAGGAGCGGCTGAAGCACGCGCTCGTTCACGGCGTCGTCGATTTCATCGAAACTGACACTGAAGAAGCGCGCCGCAGCTTTTCCAAACCGCTTCAGGTGATCGAAGGCCCGCTCATGGCCGGAATGAGTGTGGTTGGCGATCTGTTCGGCGCCGGCAAGATGTTTTTGCCGCAAGTAGTGAAATCCGCGCGGGTGATGAAAAAAGCCGTGGCTTATTTGATGCCGTTCATGGAAGCGGAAAAAACGGCGGGCGCGAAACCGCAGGCGCGCATCGTCATGGCCACCGTCAAAGGCGACGTCCACGATATCGGGAAAAACATCGTTGGCGTGGTGCTGCAATGCAACAACTACGATGTAATCGATCTCGGAGTGATGGTTCCGGCGGCGAAGATTCTGGAAACTGCGCGCGCGGTCAAAGCTGACGTAATTGGTTTGAGCGGGCTAATAACGCCGTCGCTCGATGAAATGGTGCATGTAGCGCAGGAAATGGAGCGCGAAAATTTTCGCGTCCCACTTTTGATCGGGGGAGCAACAACCAGCCGCGCCCACACCGCGGTAAAAATCGCACCCCATTATAAATCAAGCACCGTGCATGTGCTCGATGCCTCCCGCGCGGTCGGCGTGGTCAACAAGCTAAGTAATCCGAAACTGGCCAAATCATTTGATGAAGAAACGCGTGCGGATTACGAGCGTTTGCGCGCGGAACATTCTGCTAGACTCGACCAACGCGAGCTGTTGACGAGTGCGCAGGCACGGGAAAATGCGCTTAAGTTCGATTGGGAAAATTACACGCCACCGAAACCGGAATTCCTAGGGTTGCGCGCTTTTTCCTCTGTCGCGGGGAGCGCAGGCTGCCAGCCTGCGGTTGTCGGCAGCTTGCCGGCAACACCGACGTCTCGGCAAGCTGCCGAGACGAACAGGCTAGCAGCCTGTGCTCCCCAGACAGTTGCGTTGAAAACGCTAATCCCCTTCATCGATTGGTCGCCGTTTTTTCACACTTGGGAATTGCGTGGGCGTTATCCGGCGATTTTCGATGACGCCCGATTCGGCAAACAAGCGCGTGAATTATTTGATGATGCCCAAGAGTTGTTAGCGAAAATTGTTGATCAGGAATTGCTGCAAGCTCGCGGAGTAATCGGATTCTGGCCGGCGAATGCAATCGGTGACGACGTAGAGCTCTTTACAGATGAGTCGCGATCGTGTCGGCTAACGACTTTACACTTCCTTCGCCAGCAAATGCGCAAGCCGCAGGGCCAATTCAATCACTGCCTGGCCGATTACGTCGCGTTGCAACAGGATTACATTGGCGGGTTTGCTGTGACTGCAGGCATCGGCGCAGATGAAGTCGCGGCAAAATTTAAGGCCGAGCACGACGATTACAGCGCGATCATGTTGAAAGCGTTGGCGGATCGGCTGGCGGAGGCGTTTGCGGAATATGCGCATAAACTTGCCCGCGACACCTGGGGATTTGGTCGCGACGAAAACCTGAGAATGGAAGATTTAATTCGGGAGAAATATCGCGGTATCCGACCGGCAGCCGGTTATCCCGCATGTCCTGATCATGCCGAGAAGCGGACGTTGTTCGATTTGTTGGACGCCGAAAAGAATGCCGGAATCAAGCTCACGGAATCGTTCCCGATCGCAGCGGTTGAGAAGCGACTGGCAACAAATCTTGGCTACGAGCCGCGAAAATGACGAACGACCAGTGACGAGCGATCTTTGGAATTGCGAAATGCAACTGATGAGGATGCGTGCTAATGATCCCGAACAATGCGCCGGGGCGTAGCTTAGCTTGGTAGAGCGCGTGGTTTGGGACCACGAGGTCGCAGGTTCAAATCCTGTCGCCCCGAGATTATTCCTGCCATGTTTTGTTGTTACAACGGACAAGATGCCCGTTGGCCCCGCAGGTCCGAGCCCGCACTGGCGTAACATCGTTGTGCAACAACGGTAGGCGCGGAGGCGTTGCCCTTCAGTTTCATTTGGCAGGTTTAAGAGCGAGAGTGAAAATTGAAGAGATGATTCCGCGATTTGCTTTACTTACAGCTTGCCTGTTAGCGACACCGGTGCCTGTTTTTGGGCAGGAAGCGGTTTCCACTTCGACAAATCCGAGCGCGACGCCGCAGATTTCGCCGACGCCATCGATCGAAGGAGCGGCACCGCGTATTCCTGCGATCGATGAATTGGATCAGGCCTTCAAGCAAACCTCGTTGGGAAAAGCCGCGGATGAAGCGCGTCTGCATGCGCAATGGCGAGCACTCTCAAACCGGATCATTAATGATTCTGATCTGGTCGCGGCACGAACCAAGGCGGACAAGATGAAGACCGATCTGGCAAAACGCCAGCAGCTGCGCCTCTACTACACGATGTTTTATGACCGGATGCGCGCACAAGCCGCTTCGCCGGAACTCAAGGATTACATCGACACACGCAAGACACAGCATCTGGGGTCAACGGCACAAAACCGGGTCCGCCCCTCGCCTCGTCCCGCTGCCACGCCAAAGCCTAAGCCCAAAGTCGCAGCGCCCAAAGTCAAAGTGACGGTGCCCGAGCCGCCGCTGCCGCAATAAAAGGCAAGGCGAGAGCTCTTGAGCTAAGACTTCGGCCGCTGACTCATCCTCAGCATGGTGCGATCTCAGGCTCGCCTCTCCACTAAAGTTCTGACGCCGCCCAACCGCAGAGCCCACTAGCTTCGATTGTGGTAACTGACGCGAGGCACTCGTGGCCGAGGCTCATTTTCCCGGAGTTATGATCTTGCAGATACTGGTTGTCGAAGACCACGGCGATACGCGCCGTGTATTAACCGGATTGCTTGGCCATTTTGGTCATTCTATATCTGCCGCGGATACCGTGGAAAGCGCGCTCGCGTTCGTGAGAGCGAAGCACTTCGATGCGATCGTGAGCGACCTGGCTTTACCGGACGGCAGCGGATGCGATGTGATTCGTGAGGCGAAACGTTGCCAGCAGCTCACGGGCGTGGCATTGACCGCGAACGCCGAGGACGACGATATCGCGCGCGGACGCGCTGCCGGCTTTGATTATCATCTGACCAAGCCAATAGACTTCGCGCAATTGCGAGACGTGTTGGGGCACATCGCTCCGGCTAACAATGGCAAGGTTTCGTTCGTGATCTGATCGCGGGTGCGCGTGCGTCGATTAGAACAGTGGCGTCACGCTGGAGCAGCAACCGTCGCGGCTATTTCACCTCTTCCGTTACCACCTCAAACTTGATTAGCTTTGCGCTGCCGAAGTTCGTCGTGAGCGCGACATCAGCAGCATCACGGCCGACCGCCATAAGAATACGACCAATGCGTCGCTGATTATGACGTGCATCAAAGGCGTGCCATTTGTCGCCGAGAAAAACTTCGAACCATGCGCTGAAATCCATCGGGTAGGGAGCAGGTGGAACGCCGATATCGCCGAGGTAACCGGTGACATAACGCGCCGGAATATTGAGGCAGCGACAAAAGGTAACCGCGAGATGCATAAAATCGCGGCACACGCCTTTGCCGTCGCGATAAACCTCCAGCGCGCTCTTCTGAGAATCAGCGAAATGATAACCAAAGGTGATGTGCTCGTGCACCCAATCACAAATCGTTTGCACCCGGGACCAGCCCGGTCGCGTCGAGCCGAAAAGTCTCCAGGCTTCATCATTTAATTTGTCCACCTCGCAATAACGGCTCGGGAGCAAAAAGCGCAGCGTTTCATCTGGCAGGTCCTCAACGTTGTGTTGAATCGCCTCGGGTACTTCCGGATCAGGCTCGCCATTGTCGCGGATCCTTGTATCAAGACTAAAGCGAACGGTGCCCGGCGGTGCGAGCAAACGGCCACAAACATTTCCGAAACCATCGAGGTAAGTGTGCACTGGTAGATTCGGCTCGACCTTTATTTCCTCAGGTGATTCCAGATCGTCGCGTCGTGACGGATGGAGGTAAAGCATCACGACCAAAGGCGTTGAATTGCCAAGCTCAAATGAAATGTCGTAGCCGATTCGGATCAGCATGATGTGTTAGAGGGAGCCGAAGCGCGCTTGAACAATGAGTTTTTCATGGCCAACGTCGAGCGCGAGATCGCGGAGTTGGATTTGACCAAGCGGTAAAGCGGAGAGCGGGAAAGCGCGCTGCTCAATTCGCGAAAAAGCGGGGTTGATTGCGGCGCACGCGAGCGAGGCAATCGGTCCTTCGCCATGGCATTTTAAATTCGAAACGGTGGCAACAAAATCTTCGCTGACCGAAAGAGTCCCGGCGAGACTCAGCACAGGATGAAAGATGAGCTTGTGGGCGGAGACGGTAAGCTTTCCATCGACCGCACGCGGTCCGTGTTGCGTTAGCTCGAGTTGCGCATTGTCGACACCGATGCCTTGTTTTTCTGCAAGCTTGCTGGCGGCGCTCATAATCATAGTTTCGATTGCGGCGCGAGAAATTTCGAATCGAACATTCCCGTCTTGGGCTCGATGCAGGATGAGGAGAAGTTTTCCGTCGACCTGCGGCTTCTGATACATTTCGGCATTGGAAGCTTCAAACTGGAAGCTGAAGTCACTCCCCAGAAGCTTGATCGACTCGCCTGCTATATCAATATGGCGAACCAACAACGCCGGGGTTGCTCCCTCTCGGTCGAGTGGCGGTGGACGATGGTGATGATCGATGGTGGCCCCGGACAAATCGACTGCGATTGAATCTAGTGTCGAGGCGTCGCCAGCGCGCACAGTAACCATGTGCTGCGGCCGGGAGGCAAACGTTCGCACGCCGTCCTCGATCGCCTGCGCCAATTCTTTCGACGTTTGCGGGATTTGATCTCGAGGCAAAATGAACATGCTTTTAGTTAGGCGAGCCGCGGTGGGGCGCTGCGATTTGCTTTCCGCGGTTTTTCCGCTACCTTCCGCGTTCCTTTATGGCGAAAACCTCCTGGGTCAACCGCAACGAACGCAAGCGCGCGACGGTCAAGAAATATGCCGCGTTGCGGGCAGAGCTGAAAGCAAAGAAGGACTACGCTGGGCTTGCCCAATTGCCTCGGGATGCAAGTCCGACGCGGGTGGTGAATCGTTGCCAGGTCTCCGGGCGGCGGCGGGCATTCATTCGGCGATTCAAGATTTCGCGGCTAACTTTCCGCGAACTGGCATCCAGCGGCTTGATTCCGGGCGTTACTAAGTCGAGCTGGTAGCTGTTTTGAAGCGCTGGGTTCGGATGCCAGGCTTGCATCCGCGCGATGAGTATTTGTCTTTCATTTTTTGTTCTGTCGCCAACGTTGAGCGCGGCTGTTTCTGATCATTGGGGCTCGGTGGGCTCAGTCCTGCTAAAGCTGCTGATCATTGCGGCCCTGGTAGCGCTAAACGGCTTCTTTGTCGCCTGCGAGTTTGCCATCGTCAAAGTCCGCAGTAGCCAGCTTGATACATTGGCGGAAGAAGGAAATCAGCCCGCCAATTTCACCAAATACATTCGTGCCCACCTCGATGCCTACCTTTCTGCTACTCAGCTTGGCGTAACCCTGGCGAGCCTTGCGCTCGGATACTGGGGCGAACAATTTCTCGCGGAAATGTTGCAGCCGTTTTTTGCGCTCGCCGGCATTCATTCGTACACTGTTGTTACCTCGGTTTCGATTGCGCTGGCGTTCGTTGGAATCACTTTTCTCCACATCATTTTTGGCGAACTCGCACCGAAGTATGTTGCCATTGGCAATCCCCTGCCCGTTTCACTCGCCCTCGCCCGACCACTCGGTGCTTTCTATTTTTTGTTTCGGCCTGCGATCTGGCTGCTCCACAAATCAGCCAATCTTCTTCTGGTTCGTCTGCTTCGAATCAAACGAGTGGCCGCGGCTGAGCTGGCACACAGCGAGGAAGAGCTGCGCCTGATTTTGGACCAAAGTGAAGAATCGAAAGAGGTAACTCCACTCGGACGCGACTTGTTGTTAAACGCACTCGACCTGCGCCGGCGCGTTGTCCGGGACATCATGACGCCCCGAGGCCAGGTCGTATTCCTGAACATCGAAGACAGTTTCGAGGACAATGTAAAAAAAGCGCTCGCTTCACGGCACACCCGCTTCCCGCTTTGTCGCGGTCATCTTGATAACACCATCGGGTTGATTCACATCAAGGAGTTGATGCCGTTAATGCGCGATCCGAATCCCGATCTTTTGCGCATCCGACGGGAGCTGATGCCGGTGCCGGAAATGATGTCGCTCGAGAAATTGCTTTCGCTTTTCCTCAACAAACACGCACACCTTGCCATCGTGGTCGATGAATTCGGCGGCACAGTAGGAATGGTGACACTCGAAAATGTTCTGGAAGAATTAGTGGGCGATATTCAGGACGAATTCGATACCGAGAAAGAACAGTTTCGCGAAATTAACGAAAATGAATTCAGCGTGGACGGCGCACTGGCACTTTACGAACTGCGCGATTTGGCCGGGATCGATTTAGAAAGCGCCGATGTCAGCACCATCGGCGGTTACGTTACCCACTTGCTGGGGCATCTACCCAAAGCAGGCGAGCACGTCCAAATCGACAACTATCTGGTGACGATTTCGCAGAGTGACGGTCGCCGTGTTCAGCAGCTGCACTTCCGCAAACTCGATGAAGCCGCGGCGAAAAAATCGGACGCGATTTGATAAGAGCCTCCGAAATGGTAAGGGAACCATTCCGGTTGCCACCTATTTGGATCGGTAAACGATGCGATTGCGCTACAAAATGAAACAGGCCAATGCAACCCATTGTTTCAACGGATATCACCTGTCCGCATTGCGGAGAAACGTTCAGCCTTGAAGTAGATACTTCGCAAAGCGAGCAGGATTTGATCGAAGATTGCAGCGTCTGCTGCCGGCCGATTAACTTTACGATTCGCTGCCGACCAGGGGAAGTGGTGGCGTTGGCATCCAGCCCATGATTCTGTCAATTCATCGGCAGAAGCCGATTGCCACGTTAGTGGTTATTTCAAGCTTGCTTCCGCGCGATTTCGCGCAGTGTCGCTTGCAGCCGATCGACGTTGATCGGTTTGATCAAGTGTTCGGTAAATCCGACCGCCCGGCTTTTCTCCAGATCGTCTTCCATCCCGAATCCGCTAAGCGCAATTCCGGCGATTGATTGTTTCGCGCGAATCTGCCGCATCAAATCGTGTCCGCTGCCGTCGGGCAATCCAATATCGCTCACCAGCAAATCGAACCTTGATTCTTTCGCCAACTGCAACGCTTGTTTGACTGTTTCAGCGCAGGCAACCTCGTAGCCAAGATTCCGTAATAATGCTCCCAAAGTGATCACGGTGTCAGTATGATCGTCGACAAGCAAAATTCGCAGCTGCGCTTTTTGCGCCTCCCCCCTCGAAGGCACAGTGCTGGGCGGGCCTTTCCCTTCTCCTTCCTTCGCCCTAAACGGCATGACAATCGTCGCCAGTGAAATCGTTACCATCGTTCCGCGATTCTTGCCCGGGCTGCTCGCCTCCACCTGCCCTTGATGCGCCTCGATAATGGCGCGGGAAATGGCGAGCCCTAGTCCGAGCCCACCCTGTCCGGCCTGAACCCGACGCACCCCTTGCTCGAAGGAATCAAAAATTCGCGGCAAAAGTTCCGGCTCAATCCCAATGCCGTTGTCACTAACCCGGACAACGACCTTTCCGCCGTCGTTGACCGAGTCGATATGAATCGCCCCGCCTTCCGGAGTGAATTTAATCGCATTCTTGATGACGTTCCAAAAAACCTGCATCAGGCGCGAATCATCGGCCCGGGCGTAATATTCAGCTGCGACGAGATTGGTGTGAACGCGTAATTTCTTGTGCGCGATCTCAGTTTTGAAAATATCGAGCGCGCACCGCACCGCCGAGTGAATGTCGACGGTGCCGATATCGAGGTTGATTTTTCCCTTCGCGATGGCGGTGAGATCGAGGATGTC
>QHPU01000113.1 GCA_003219175.1 Verrucomicrobiota bacterium
GGCCTTGGTGAAAGGGTCGATGCAGAATGCACCCATTGTTTGGCCGCCGACCACGAGGTGTTTAATGCCGGCCGCGACAACGCCATTGAAACCGGTTGAGAGGGAGATGTGGGCGGGTTCGCCTAGGCGGACGCCGAGGTCTTCGACGAGAACGGCGTGGGTAGAAGGGGCGGTGACGGCAGTAAGGAGGGCGGCGAGAGAGACGCGCGCCAAATTCGTCATTTTTGATTAATATGATATTTATGGCAATTTCACAACAATTCTTTCTTTCCAAGGCCTTTCGCATTTCGCGTCCGTGAGTCGCAGAAAACCTAAGTTACTGCAGGAGCTAAGCTTATGCGCTGAACCGTCTTCGGAGATCTCGATTCAGATTTTGTGCCGAAGAATGTCCTTCGACCGGGTCAGGCCTTCGTACCCCACGTGTCGTTGAGCTAAGGTCGCTCCTACGCTTAATGCCCGGCTGCGGCTTGGCGCGGCTTGGTGATCGCGCGCTCAATCGCCGCCGTGAGTTCTTCGGCGACTAGCGGTTTCGCGATGTGGTCTAAAAAACCCACCTTCCGACTTCTTTCAATATCCGTGTCCGTATTGTGGCCGCTGATTGCGATCCCGCGAACCGGCTTCGTGGCGCTCAACTCTTCCATCAAGTCCCATCCAGTGCCGTCGGGCAGACGAAGGTCACTAAGCAGCACGTCGAACTCGATCGCTTTTGCCAAAGCGCGTGCCGACGCGATATCGGGAGCGATGTATACCTTGTAACCGATGGTAGTGAGGAACTTTTGTAAGGCCTCGGCCGTGCTGGCGTGGTCTTCTACCACGATGATCCGGTATGGTTCTCGTTCCATCAAAACGGAAATCTAGCTAAGTCTGTGCCAGGGGGGCATGTAAGGTGGATCAACCAATTCATGTCGCCCAGGATTAGAGCTCAAAAAATGTGCGAAGACGCCGGAGAAATGTGGCACTGTATTCCCGTTGTTTCGCCTCCTCGCCTAGAGCGAGATGAGCGTCCTTAATAATACCTTCGGTCTCCATTTTTCGCTTTGCCAGTAACTCGCTCAGCTGATTGAGGCATTCCGGTGCCTGGCGAATCACTTCGGCCATGGTCGGCTTGCTGATTTCTATCACGTAACAATCGGCCACGGCGCGAACAGTTGCGGTCCGACGCTCTCCCGTCAGAAGCGACATTTCTCCGAAGCAATCCCCTGAGTGCAATGTCCCCACACGGATGGCTGCGCCGTTTTTCGCCACCGAGACGTTGGCGCTCCCATGCAGAAGCACAAACATAGAATCGCCTTCCGCGCCCTCTTCGATGACGCGTTCACCCCGGCCGAAATGGTTAAGGCGCGACCGTTGCAACAGGGCGTCGAGTTGCTCGTCGTCCAGACATTGAAAGAGTGGCTCGCTGCGCAGAATTTCGCGCGCCTGCTCCTGATCTTCCCTGCCCACGTCCCGGGGCCGGCGTTCCACCTGCAGCGTTCGAATCGGGTAGGGAATGGTGATGCGTTGCCGCTTTAGCTCGTACCACACATTTGTCCGCACCGAATCGTTGGTTTCATTGATGCGCGCGTGGTTCCCCATGTAGTACTTGATCTCGTAGATGACGGCGTGATCGGCGAAATCGACTAGGAAAACCCTAACGGCGGGTTCTGGAAGAACATTCTTGCCGCTCTGCGCCGCGCGGGCCAATGCATCCTTTACTCGATTTGGCGGCACATTGTAATCAACGCCCACACGGATGCGCATGGCGTGAGCCTCGGTGGGGTAATGCAGGTTAACGATGGTGGTCTTGACAATTTCGCTGTTGGGGATGTCGAGATAGATGTCGTCGTTGGTGCGAAGGCGCGTTGAGCGCCAGTTGATCTCGCGCACTTCACCGAAGGTCTCGCCTACCCGTAACCAGTCGCCGACCTTGTACGGACGGTTCATCTGCAGAGAAACCCCGGCAATAATTCCGCTGAGCAGATTCTGTCCGGCCAGACCAAGGATGATGGCCGCGACGCCCGAGCCAACCACCATCCCCCGCAATTGAGCCGAGGCGTGATAACCAACGCTCAGCACGATAAGGAGCGCGATGAGGAAAATGATCAGCGCAAACACCTCGCGCAGAAAGTGTGGGATAGGCGTTTGCCGTTTTTTCTCAAAATAGAAATCCCACAGGTAGCGATTGACGAAGGCGACGACGAGGACCGAGCTGAGAAGAACGAGGGCGGCGCCAACGTGATTGCGCCAATTAGCCTGAACCCCATAGACGGTAATCGCGGCATAAAAGGCGAGGGTCAGACAGAAAATTTGAAAAGAGAATCCAAGCGGAACGTGCGCGCGCCGCTTGAAAAAGCGGCCGAGGCTGAGCACCACGAAATAGGTAAGGATAAACGCGGCGACTGTGGCAATGGGGCGCTCTGAATTGATGAAAGACTGGATCATCGCCGCTTGATTTTAACGGTAAACAGCCTTCGTAACAAGCAGGCAGGAAGCCATCTGCTGGTCAGCGCTTCGAGAAGACGGAACCCGTGTTGTATCGGTGATTCGTTAGGCCCTTTTCGGAGTGGGTTGGCAGAACGAAGCGGCGCTTCTTCAATTGGCGCAAAGGATGGGAGGCGAAAGCAGCGGCGCACTGCGCTTGCCACCCACAGTCCAAAGTATCGTCAGGTGCGCGGCGCCAGAAGCAGCCACGCCCAACCGGCGAGAAAGCATAGTCCGCCCAGGGGCGTGATTGCTCCGAGCCAGCGCAAGTTGGTCAATGCCATCGCATACAAACTTCCGCTGAAGAGAAAAATCCCGGCACAAAATAACCACGAGGCGCCGCGCTGGGTCGTGCCGGAAAAGGCAAGGACGAAAATCGCGATCGCATGGATAAAATGATAAAATACGGCCTTGTTCCAAACGTCGACCATCGCATTGCGCTCAATGATCGATTTAAGCGCGTGCGCTCCAAATGCACCGAGCGCGACAGCCAAAAAGCAGAACACGGCAGCAATGCGAGCAAACAGAGTCCCAGGCATGACAGGACATTATATTTATCGAATGCTACGCGGCTACTACCTGAGAAGAAGTAAGGTGGCTGCATGATTGTAGTCGCATTGCTCTGCCGAGGTATCCGAGCGACACGACGACAGAGCGCCGTGGTTACAATTCTGGCAGTTGCCGTGTTTGGCGGATATCCCTTCGCGGCCCCGCTCGGGATCCTTGGAGTGGGGCGAACACTCCAGAACCGCCACGCAATTGAAATTTGGTATTAGTGTTTCTCTGCTTTTTCGGCTTTTTCGCGCTCGGTTTTCTCGTCATGAGTACCGAGATATTTTCCAGCGGTATCGACCTGGATGGCCGTCTCCTTAGCGTCTTTGTTTACAATTGCCTCGTGACATTCCTTGCCTTTGCGAGTTTCTTTTTCGATCCGAAAGATTTGATCGTTACCAGCTTTATCCTTAAAGGTGGTTTGAACCGCCGCCGGCAGGTCCTTCATCTCGACCTGCGTTTCCTCGTGATGCGCCTGGGCCGGCGGGACAGGCTGGAAGCCTATCCTCCGACAACACCACTTCGGGAAAGTGGGCTTCACACTTGACCGGGTTCGATTAGGCTGCCGATATGGTTCGCAGAATTCTTTCGCCATTCCTTTTTGGCCTGCTCCCGTCGATCGCGCTCGCCGCTTCGCCCGTTCAGGAACGCGCCGACCATTTCCTGAATCTGGCGAATGCCGGATATCAGGCGCTTTTTAAGGTCAACGCCGAAGCACAGTGGCTCGCGGTCACCGACGTCACGCCTGAGCACGACGCCGCCGTCGAGGCGACTGGCAAAGCTTTCGCCGCCTTCAATGGCAACCCTGCCATCATCACCGAAGCGCGCGATCTGCTCACCCATGAAAAAGAACTTACGCCACTCACCGTTCGACAGTTGAAACAGCTGCTTCTGAACGCGGCCGAAGGTCCGATGACCAATCCGGATCTGGTTGCGAAACGAGTGGAGGCGGAAACCAAGCAGGCTTCGATCCTCAATAGTTTCGAGTTCAAGCTCAACGGTCAGAAAATAACGGCCAATGACATCGACAATAAACTGGAGAAGAGTATCGATCTGACAGAACGCAAGGCCGTTTGGGAAGCGTCGAAGGAATCCGGTCCGGCGCTGAAACCGAATCTTGTTGTCTTGCGCGACCTTCGCAACGGCGTCGCCCGAGAGATGAAGTATCCGGACTATTTCTCGTTAGAAGTCGCCAGCTACGGTATGACTACGGACGAGATGTTGAAAATGCTGGACGACTGGATGGCAACGCTGCGTCCGCTTTATCTGCAGTTGCACACCTGGGCGAAGTACAAGCTGGCCGAGAAATATCATCAGCCGGTGCCGACAAAAATTCCGGCGCATTGGATCAACAACCGCTGGGCGCAAGAGTGGCCGGACCTGGTCGAGGCTGCCAACATTGATAAGTACTTCGAGGCCCGCAACGCGGACTGGATCATCAAGACGGCAGAACAATTCTACACCGGCTTGGGATTTTCGCTCTTACCTGAAAGTTTCTGGAAGAAATCGGACTTGTATCCACTGCCGACGGACTCGAAACGAAAAAAGAATACCCATGCGTCGTGCTGGCATATCGACCTGGAGAAGGACATCCGTTCGCTCCAGAGCATCGAGCCAAACGCGCGCTGGTTTTTCACGGCCCACCATGAACTTGGTCACGGCTATTATTTTAAAGCCTATTCTCGACCGGAAGTCCCCTATTTGCTGAGGACGGGCGCGGCTCCCGGATTTCACGAGGGTGTGGGTGAGTTGATTGCACTCGCTTCCAGCCAGGTTCCGTATCTGCAATCGCGCGGAATTTTACCGAAGGATTTCAAGCCTGATATGACAGCTTTCCTGCTCGACGACGCCCTGGCACGCGCGGTCCCATTTATTTATTTCTCCTGTGGCACGATGCCGCATTGGGAGGCCGACATTTACGCGCATAACTTACCGGCGGATCAATGGAACGCACGCTGGTGGAAATACGTCAGCGATATGCAGGGAATCGAGCCGCCGTCACCCCGCGGCGAAGAGTGGTGCGACGCTGCGACCAAGACTCACGTTAACGACACACCGGCCTACTACTACAATTACGCGTTCGCGACGGTATTTAAGTTTCAACTAAACGATTATATTGCGCGCAAGATCCTGCATCAGCCGCCGCAATCCTGCAATTACGCCGATAACAAGAAGATCGGAACCTGGCTAAATAATATCCTGAAGAAGGGCGCCACGGAAGATTGGCGCAAAGTATTGAAGGAAGCGACGGGCGAGGATATCTCGACCCGTGCCATGTCCGAATACTTCAAGCCGTTGCAGAGCTGGCTCGAGGAGCAGAACAAAGGCCGCCAGATCGGCTGGGATTAGGTGGATCGCGATCAACGCGATGTCATCCGGAAGATTTCCCGCCAACGAAGGATGTTTACCCAGAGGAACGGCTGCCCTGGATCGATCTCATCCACCATTAAATTCGCATCCTCATCGCGCACGTCCGTTCTCGAGCCGAGCGTACTCCTCTGACCTCTGCCTTCCCCGCTTAGCCGGCTGAAAATCGATAGCCGACGCGCGAAATGTTAAATGTTTAAGAAGTGACCCCATTTCTCTTCAACATTGGCGCACGCGCCCGGATACGATGCGTGGTACTATCACAAAGCCGATGTCGGTTTCCTTTGCTGATGCTAGGAATTACACTGCAAGGGCTTGTGCTGTCGCCAGCCGGTAGATGAAGTGTTATCTCGGAAAGACCCCGATCTGTCTATAACGCGTCTTTCGGGAGAACCGCCAGGGGGGATGAGGTCTTCCTCTTCTAGCCGCTCGAAATGGGTGAAATCGAAATCCTGCTGTGGCAACACCTGGCCGGTCGGGGTGTTAGACGCCATCATCAAATATGATACCTCTTGTCGCGCCCGACGATTGCAGCCATCCCCTCTTCGCTGACACACGTGTCCCCCACCACCACGACCCGGCACAGCGCAAATAGTGCGCGAGCTGTCGCGCTTTTTTTCACGGCTATGCAGCTTTTAACAAATTGGTCCAGTCTAATGCAATCTTAAATTCGCGTTTTTAGCAAAAACTCATAGGCCTCCACCCGATACTGAAATGTAGTCTCTCGAATATCTTTGACGGAATCTATCGGGCGCTTGACACAAGCGCCGCTACAACGCGCATTTCAACATGCGCGTCTTTGTAATCACCGGCGCGGGCGTTTCCGCGGAAAGCGGGATTCCGACTTTTCGCGGGAAGGATGGGTATTGGCGAAACCTGGATCCGGCGAAACTCGCGACGCCGGAAGCATTCGCAAAAAATCCGAAGCTGGTTTGGGAATGGTATCGTGAACGCAGACAACGGATTCGTAGTGCGCAACCGAATCCTGCGCATCAGGCGATCGTGAAACTAGCGGCGCATGCAGACCAATTCCTGCTCGTGACTCAGAATGTTGATGATCTGCATCTGCGAGCAGAATCAGAAGGAGAACGGCTGTCACCTGCAAAGATTGTCCAGATTCACGGGGATATTTTTGAGACTCGATGCTCGCGTTGCGAATGTAGTCGGCGGGAACAAGAGGAAGATCTTCCGAGATGTACGGACTGTGGCGAATTGATGCGACCTGGCGTGGTTTGGTTCGGCGAACAACTGGACCTGCGAAAAATCGAGCAGGTGGAGAATTATTTTGCTCGGGCATCATGCGACGTCGTGATCGTTGCCGGAACAACGGCCGCTTTCGGCTATATCATCGATTGGGCTCTACGCGCGCGAGATCAGAATGGCCAGCTGATCGAGGTGAATCCCGATCCGACGCCGCTGAGCGGATTCGCGACGCATTTAATTCGTGAACCGGCCGGAATCGCTTTGCCACGATTGGTCGATGAATTGTTGGCCGGATAGTCGCTGACTGGAGCGGCAATGTCCGACTCGCAGTTTCCAAGCCGCCCTTGTGAAGGTGGGCAACTCGGAAGCCGTCCCCCCAGTTAGCCCATCGCCGCGGAGCAGCCGATCCGCCTTCGCTCGAGATTTTGCGTTTACTATTCGCGCTTACGAATTGAACCGGCGCCGGTGATTTCGCGCTGAATATGTGGATCACCGATATAGTCCACCTTGCCCGCGCCGGTGATGGAAACCTTCAGCTCATCGCTCACCGCGATGCGCGCGTCGCCTGCACCGGTAACGGAAATTTGGGCCTTTTTCGTTTGCAACGATTCCGCGCGCAGATCGCCCGCCCCTGTTATGCTCGCGATCAATTCATCGACTGCACCGTCGAGCGTTGCCTTCGATGCGCCGCTTGTTTCTAGGTAAAACTTGGAACCAGTCAGCTGATGGGCGGTTAATTGAGAGGCTCCGCTAAAGCTTGCACCTTCCAGCGTGTTGCTCGTCAGCATCACCTGGGCCGAACGCCTCGACCAGATATGATGCCTCGTTCGGATATACAGGACCCGGTCTCTCACCTCCATCTCGACGTACTGCATCAAGTTTTCATCTATCGTGACTGAGGCAGTCGCCGGGCCGCTGTGCCACTCGATCCGAAAAGCGCCGCCAGCATCGACGTTCATAAATGGTTCCACTTTCCGCTGCTCGGTGATCACATGCCCATTGCCGCGAATGCCGCCGACGTCGCATCCGCCGAGTGCGAGAAGGAGGCACACCGCAAAAAAATTCGTCTTCATAAAATCGTATTCAGTAGTTGGACGACGATATCGTCCTTTTTGGATTCAAAAATCTTGCTGCGACCGCGCTCGCGGCTCAGAAGGGATTATCGTCAAATCAACCGTGTCGGTAAGTTCATTGTCGACATAAAACTCGACGCGATACTTTCCGGTCGCCCAGCCATCGGACGGACGGGAAAGAGTGAACTTACCAAAGGCGTTGCTGATGGGAGCAACGGCGGTCGCTTCGTCGACTTTGAAATTGACGGGTGCGACGCCGGTGTCCTGCGCGATCCAAACCGCGCGGATCTTTGCATTTTTGCGAAGCCCATGACCGCGCCAACGTGCTACGATCTGCAAGGCGTCGGCGGAAACAACCTCGAGCGGATCACCGTCGCTGCTGGTGGAAACCGAAGCCTCCAGTTTTTTTAACTCCGGCTTGGGCTGTGACGGCGCCGGCAATTTAGCGAGCTCGATGCTGTTGCGGCTAAGAAGGTCTCCAGTGGGTCCCCGCTGCGTCACCACCTCTTTGATCGAGCCAACACCGCGGACAAACCAAAAATCGGCGACGGTGAATAAGCCGTCATTTTTCTCTCCGTGAAAATGGAAGGCGGATCAAAAGTCTGGGTCTCGCCATCGGCGTTTCGAAAAGCGGTTGCCAAAATGGTTTTGCCTTCGTTTTTCAAAAACTCGGTCGAGTGGATCGCGCCATTAACCGCGGTTTCGATTCGCAAGGCGTTTTGCTGGGCTGGATCCTTTGGTCCGAAAACCTGCCGTGTCAGTGTTCCGGGTCGATCCTCGCCTTCGCGAGTCAGCACATACTGCCAGATGGTGCCATCCGCGGTTGGGATCGGCCATTCCGCCCGGGCAGCCGCGGAGCCAAGCAATACGGCGAACAAAACCGCAAAGAAACGCGACACAAGGTACGCTAAACGCGCTGTCGGGTGGCGGTCAACGCGTGAGTTAAAAAAGATAAATCGTTATTGGACGGAATCCGCTTTGACGTTATAACAATTTAACGCGTCACTTTGCCTTCTTGCTAACGTGCCCCACCATCTCGGCGGCACGCGTGCGTTTATCGATTCTCGTTAGCTTGCGAGATTGCACTGCTGTGAGCAAGGGCGTATGCGGAATGGTGCAAAGGTATTCTGCGATAAACCAGACACTGCGCTCGGAAGTCATCCAGCGGCGACGATCAAAGCGCGAAAGGTCAACTGGTTGCGAGTAGCGGCGCAGGGTTCGCTCGCTACGTAGATTGAAGTAAATGTTGAAATAACTCATCGCCAGTTCGCGCAGGGTGCGATAAACTGGTTCACGATATCGGCAGCCGGTGAAGTTTGACTTCGCCACCGCGCCCCAGCAACCGCGCATCTTGAAAATTGCGAGCACGTGGTCGGTATCGTTAACGGCTTCGAGGTCCCAGAGAAGTGGAGGAAAGCCGAGGACGCGCAGCGCCGCTGCGCCGAAGATTGCGCCTTCGAGGCAATGCGCGGTACGTTCCCGCAAAACTTGCCGCGGAGACCAGGCGGTGTCAGCCAGGTGGTAGGGAAGGCTGTCGAGAAAACGCTGCACCCCAGCCGGAGTTTTCAGGGCCCGCAATTGACGCAACTCAATCGGCGTAAATTCGCAAAGTCGATCGGCTTTCGATATGACTCCATAATTTCGATGTTTCACAGTTCTAGTCACCCCGTTAAATCGGCTAATATGCTTCCATGCCGACAAAACCATCTTGGTTTAGCGCGCAAAGGGTCATGCTGGCGATCACGATCTTGTTGTTCGTTCTTGTCGCGCTTTTTGTCGATCTCAAGCCGGTTGTAGATGAAAATTTTTTCTTTTCAACCAGCGATCCCGGAGTCCAGCAATCCAAAAAAGTCGAGCAACGGTTTCCTTCGCAACCACAACTGATCCTGGCGGTGTCGTCCCACGACATCACTTCGCCGCGCTACCTGAGTCGACTCCAACACCTGACGCAGAAGATTCAGGCGATTGATGAGGTTACTGGCGTCAAGAGTCTTACCGCCGGACCGAAGAGTCCGGGCGATGCGCTGGCGAGTCCATTTTGGCGCCGGCTACTCGTGGCGAAAGATCAGAAATCCAGCAATGTCGTCATCTTTCTCGAAAACACGGACCCGGAAAAGCTGATCAAGAGGATCGAGACGATCGTGCATGAAGAAAGCGAAAAGGATTTTCAAATCCACGTCGCTGGCCCGCCTTACGTAGTAGAGCTAATCCGGCGCAGTCTCGCCCATGATTTCTGGTACTTCAGTGTTACCGCCGTTATTCTATTTGGAGTTACCATGGCAGCGATCTTCCGGTCGGCCCGGGTCTTCCTGGGCATGCTGGCAACTTGTACCAGCGCGGTGTTGTTGACCCTTTTGCTCGAATCGATCTGCGGAAAGAAGATCGGAATCCTCACGGTCAACCTCGGCACGATCGTCTTTGTTATCGCTTTGTCGCATCTCGTCTACATGACCTTTAACTGGCAAACCCTGGCCGACCGCAGGCATCGACTGGGCAAGGAATCCCCCAACCTGGCGGCCGATGCGCGGCGCATGACCTTTCCCGCATCGTTCTGGTCGATGGTCTGTGCCTCGTTAGGTTTCGGGAGTTTGTTGATTGTGCAGGCGAAACCATTGCGCGAACTGGGTTTTGGCGGCGTGCTCGGAAGTGTGGTGGCGTTCATCTGCGCGTATGTCATGTATCCGTCTTTTCTGCGCTGGGCGGTTCCGCGCCAAAGCAAGCTGATCGAGCAGGAACCTCCGCGTGAATTTTGGTCACGACGTTACGCTCTACTTTCGTTAGTTGTAATTGTCGTTAGTGCCGGGCTGGGGCTTGGCCTGACCAGAGTAAACACTGATCCAAGCTTGCTTGATTACTTCAAGCCGCACTCTGAGCTGCGCAATGGACTTGAGTACGTGGATCTAAGCGGCGGCTCGAATCCGCTGACGCTGGTCGTATCTTCCGCCGATGGCAGTCCGTTAAACACCGACGCTGCCTACGAAAAGATGTGGAGACTACATGGCGCGCTGGAGAACTACAAAGACGTCGGCACTGTCATCTCGCTTCCCACTCTTCTGGCGGAAGGCGACCGCGTGCCGTTTTCGTTTTTGATCAGCTACGAAAAGATGATGGAGCTAATGGAGCAGCCCAAGTATGCGCGGGTCGCAAAGACCTTTGTCACCAAGGATCGCAAACACGCAATGTTTCTTCTGCGAATGGTGGAAGATCGGCGCGAGAAGGATCGCACCAATGTCGTGGAAGATATCCGCGCGATTTGTCAAAAGTACGGATTTAAAGCTGAACTCATCGGTGGCATCTATTACCTACAAGGCCGGCTGGCGAAGCTTGTCGCCTCCAGTCTTGTGACCGGCCTTTTCTGGTTGAATCTCCTCTTTATTATCATCGCGTGGATTGTTGCGCGTACGGTCCGCGGCGCTTTGGCGATGATCTTGAGTCTGACGCTGGTGCCGTTGTGCATGCTCGGTGGCATTGGCTGGTTCCATGTACCCATGGACGTGATGTCGGCGCCGGCCACCAATGTCTGCATCGGCATCGCGATCGATTCCATGATTCATCTTGTCTTTGGGGTTCGGCGCGCTGCAGCAGACGGTACAAAAGGTTGGGCGGGTTGGGTAGCGGCGCGCGAAGAGCAATGGCGCGGTATCGTCTATTCCGATGTCATTATCGCGGCTGGTTTCGCCATCTTCGTTCTATCTGATTTTCCGCCGACGCAACGGTTCGGCCTGGTCGTACTCGCCGGCTGCATCATCGACATTCTGGCAAACCTCTTTGTTTTGCCGCTACTCGGGGGTGCACAATGGAAAAAGAAGTAATTGATCTTCAACCAACCCTGAGCAGTGATCTGATCGAGTTGCGTCCGCTCCGGCCGGACGACTTCGACGCGCTGTTTTCTGCGGCAAGCGATCCGCTAATTTGGGAGCAGCATCCGGAAAGCGACCGCTATCACCGGGACGTTTTCCAAAAATACTTCGACGGCGCGCTCGAATCCAAAGGCGCGTTCGCCATTATCGAGCGGAAGTCTGGCCGGATCATTGGGAGCTCGAGATATTGCAATCTTGATCTAAGGAATCGCGAGGTGGAAGTGGGCTGGACGTTTCTGGAACGCAAATTCTGGGGCGGAAGCTATAATCGCGAATTAAAGAAACTAATGCTCGATCACGCCTTTCAATTCTTCGATCGCGTCCTGTTCGTGGTTGGAGAAAAGAACCTTCGATCGCAAAAAGCGCTCGAGAAGATCGGCGCCAAGTTTCTAAAGAAAAGACACCTTCCCGCGCGCGATGGCGCTCTGGCTCCAAACCTCGTGTTCGTGATCACGCGCGATTCGTATTCAATGTAACAAGCTTTAGCGCTCGACAAGGATGGTTGACTTTTGCTCTTAGATTTGATCTTCTCCAACCAACGGAAAGGGAAACGAATTATGAGAATTGGCGAGGCCGCACCGGATTTTGAAGCAGAAACAACCAAAGGCCGCATACGATTCCACGATTGGATCGGCGATTCGTGGGCCATCCTGTTCTCTCATCCGAAGGACTTCACCCCGGTCTGCACGACCGAGCTCGGCTACATGGCTAGGATAAAACCAGAGTTTGAGCGCAGAAACGTGAAGATTATCGGATTGTCGGTCGATTCGACCGGCGACCATGAGGGATGGGCGAAGGACATCGAGGAAACACAGGGACACGCGCCGAACTATCCGATTATCGGCGACGCTGACTTCAAGGTGTCAAAGTTGTACAACATGCTCCCTGCCGATGTCGCTGGCGACGCGAAGCAGCGCAAGCCGGCCGATAACGCAACTGTGCGCAACGTTTACGTCGTCGGCCCGGACAAAAAGATCAAACTCATTCTGGTCTATCCAATGACAACGGGCCGGAACTTCGACGAGGTGCTGCGGGTGATCGATTCGTTGCAATTGACCGCCAAGCATCAGGTCGCTACTCCGGTCAATTGGAAGCCGGGCGAGGATGTCATCATCGCCGGTTCGGTCTCCGACGACGAAGCGAAGAAGCGTTATCCGAAGGGGTGGAAAGCGCCGAAGCCCTATCTTCGCATCGTCCCGCAGCCGCAATGAGGACTGCCTTCTGTCCGGGGCGGATCAACTAAAGCCGGTGAGAGATTTATAAAGTAGCCCGAAAAGGCCGGCGCCGATGATCACAGCAACGATGTCGATCTTGTAGCGCGCGATGGCAACGAACGCGGCAATACAAAGAATGATTGCAAACCAATCTATCGTACCAGTCGCAGGAAAGAAAACATGAAGCGCGAACCAAACGGCTAGGTTGAGTACCACTCCGACAATAGCGGCGGTGATTGCAGACAGCGTGCTGGTCAGCCGGGAGTTGCCGCGGAGTTGTTCGATGTAAGGGCCGCCCAGGAAAATCCAAAGAAAGCAGGGTGTGAATGTGGCCCAGGTGGTGACGAGCGCGCCGATCGTTGCTGCAAGCAAAGGCGGCAAACCTTCTGGATGCTGCCAAGCACCCATGAAGCCGACAAATTGCAGCACCATGATCAACGGGCCAGGCGTAGTTTCCGCGAGACCGAGGCCATCCAACATCTGGCCAGGCTTGAGCCAACCGTAATGAAAGAGCGCTTGTTGCGTGACATACGGCAGCACCGCGTACGCGCCGCCAAAGGTGACCACGGCCGCCTTACTAAAGAACAAACCTTCCTTAAATAGAGTACTGTCCCAGCCGCGAAGCGCGCCGATCAGCAGAGTCGGCGCTAACCATAGCGTCAGCCATACAATCGAAACCCAAAATGCGCGCGACAAGTTCGGTCGCGCATGAGCAGGCGATTCCTGTTCATCGCTGATCACGGATGCCTCCGACGTAGGATTCTCCTTCGATGCATTTTCGAATTTCGATTTCCAAAGCAGCCCGCCAGCAAATCCAATCATGCCAGCACTGAGGATGATTGCGGGGAATGGAATCTTGAAAAAGTAGATGGCGATAAAAGCGAGCGCAGCCAGCGTCCACATCACTTCGTTTTTGAGCGCTTTCCGGCCGATGCGAATGACGGCGGTCAGAACGATTGCCGTGACGGCGGGTTTCAGTCCGTAAAAGATGGCCGCGATCCACGGGATGTTGCCGAAAGCTGCGTAAATGAAACTCAACCCCCAGAGAATGAAAATCGAAGGGATAACAAAGAACGCACCGGCGACGATGCCGCCCCAAGTCTTGTGCAGGAGCCAGCCGATGTAGATCGCCAGTTGCTGCGCTTCCGGACCTGGTAGCAACATGCAGAAATTAAGCGCGTGCAGAAATCGTGATTGGCTGACCCACTTTTTCTTTTCCACCAGCTCGGTCTGCATAATCGCGATCTGACCGGTCGGGCCGCCGAAGGAGATGAAACCGAGCTTCAGCCAGAATTTGAATGCTTCAGCAAAACTCGGGGCCGCGCGGCGATCTGGTTCGACGGGTGTTGCCTGCAAGTTCATCGGCGTTGCAGGAATGCGTAAAGCGCATCAAAACATTCAAAGCCCTGACGCAAAATTTCTTCGTCAGCCAGTCCCTGTTTTGCCCACCCTTTGAGCACGCGATCGATTCCCACGCATTCGACCCGCTGAAATTTTGCATCGTCCAAATCGGCGTCATGAATCATCTCTGCGATTCTCGCGACGGCTTTGTCAGCAACGGCGAAACGTTTTGCGAGCGTCTCGAACGTGCAGTTATTGCCGTGATGTGAAAATTCGGCGTCCAGCATGTCGAAAGGAATTGCGCCGGGAACGCTCTGGGCACTCGGCGCAAAAACGAACTTCGCCTTGGGATCGATAAACTTGGAGATCAACCAGGCAGAACCGACCCGGTCGATCTCCGGTCGCGGACGAGTGAGCCATGTTTTCCCGCGATATTGCTTCGCATCCAAGAGTTGAAGTTTTCGCGCATGCCGCGGTCCTTCAGCGCGGCGGAGCAACATCGCCACTTCGTGTCCGCGCGCACTGTCGAAGAAATCCATCTGTCGAAGCTCACGGAATTGCTTGGTTAGCCGCTCCAACTCAACTGCGGCAGATTCCGCATCCAGTTTTCGGTGGCGCGAAATAAAATTCTGCAGCGCCTTTTTAAGATCGGCATATTCCGCCTCACGCGCCGTGTTGA
>QHPU01000114.1 GCA_003219175.1 Verrucomicrobiota bacterium
AATCCCGGTTACGCGGCTTCGAGATGGAACAAGGTGCTGTTCTACGCGCGTGAGCGAAAGAAGGAAGAGGCGTATGCGATTGTGCAGGACGGGTTGACTCAATCTTCGGTCTACCTTGATGGCTTGAACACGTTTGCCCGATTCCTCGCGACTACGGACGACTCCAATGTTCGCGATCCGCAAACCGCCGAATTACTGGCCCGGCGTGGCTGCGAATTGACTCATTATTTCAATCCCTATTTTCTTGATACCCTGGCTGCCGCGTGCGCGGCACGGGGTCGTTATTTCGAAGCATGTCAGCTTGCAAGCCGCGCGCTCACGATCGCCTTGAGTCTGGGGAACGAGGAACTGGAACGTGAAATTACGGGGCGGCTCAAACGCTACAAATCAAATAAACCTTACGCGGAGCGGAGCTAACCTGGAGCTGGCGCGCACAATGTCTTGTCCCGAGCGACGCGAGAGACCTCACCGATGGTTGTCGATCCCCCAAGCTAGATTGATTGGCCACTCTCTTGTTGTGAGATCCCTCATCGGTCCGAGTCGGACGGGCGGTTTTACGCGATTCGGGATAACACGTTATGAAAGTCGTAATGCCGGTTGGTCCCAATACACAGGATGGCGTATCCTATTTTCCCCGCGAACCCGAGTTTTCGCGGTCGCGCTTCGCGCCTCCGGCGGTCGCAAGGCATTGTAGTATTGCAAATCGAATGCGCGCAATGCGTTTTCGACGGTGTTACCGAGCCCAACGATGCCGTGTTGCACATCGCGGCCGAGCAGAACGACAAAGGTTTCGCCCTGCCTGAAAACTTTGGACCGTCGCACGGCACTGGGACTGCGCGGGTGATCGGCAAAATATTGTTCCACCAAAAGCGCGGCCGCGTCGTCACCATTCAATCCCAAATCCAGACCGTGTAACTCCTGCTCGTTCATCCAACCGGTAAACGGTTTTTGGGGAAGTGGTGGGATGGAAATGAATTTCTGCCCTTCGCGTCTGCACGTCACACCAAAGACTTTTTACGCAGCAGCATCAGAATTTCACCTACACCACAATCAGCAGCGCGCCCAATTGCGTCCCGCCTCACCCGCGCTCCAAAATGCGGATGGGCATGAAAGATAAACCTACGGACAAATTATCGATTCTTCAGGCCAACGACCATTTCCGTGATTGGCATACGCTGGAAGACGAACGCGTTTGCGCGCTGTGCAATCAAAAGTTTAGCGGGAATGAAGTTGTGATTGCGACAATGAGGGACGAAGTGGAATTGCGTTGTCCGACTTCTAACTGTCGATCGGCAGTGCATCAATGGGTTTATCCGGGGAACGCTCTTCTTTCCGAGAAGAGCTATGAAGATTGGTGGCATGCCCTCGGTTCGAACGATGCGCTTGATAATGCCGGCAGCGCGCCGTCTCCGCAACCCGTTTGAATTTTTATGATTGCACCAACAGTAACCACAGAAGGTTTCACCTCAGCAACAGATGAAGCGCTGATGGGGGCGATAACGGATCGGAACGAAAATGCGCTGGCAGCGTTGTATCAACGGCATGGCGAAACTCTGCGTTCCATCATCGAGAGCGTGATCCATGAGCAGGCCGAGGCGGAAGATGTTTTGCAGGAGACGCTGCTCCAGATTTGGAAGCAGGCGCAAAACTACGCGCCACGTGTTGGAAAGCCGTTGGGCTGGCTAACTACAATCACACGACGGCGCGCGATTGATCGGCTGCGCCGGCGCCAGGCCTACATTCGAGTAAAAGATCGCTATCAGGAGCAGATAAACGAACTACCCAATGGTGCGAGTACGACCGTAGATGGCGACGAAGAAATGGAGCGCGCAGATTTGCGTCGTTATTTGCGCGAGCAGATGTCGGCCTTGCCCGAATTTCAGCGCCAGGCGCTGGAGCTTTCTTTTTTTACTGGGATGAGCCATCGCGAGATCGCGGCCACTACCAAAAATCCGCTGGGAACGGTCAAGACTCGGCTTGAGCTTGGACTGCAAAAATTACACGCCTGGCTAAAGCCAGTGCAACACAAGATCTGACATGTGAGCCAGATTGCGTGGTGGAGAGGATGTGCCGGGGCCCTGAGCGGGCTGTGCGGGAAAACGTTTGGGGCCCTGGCCACCTTTAAGATTAACCCGTTATTCCGAAACCACCGTTGAGGAACCCCGCTGCGTTACCTGATTTTATTGGAAAATCCCTTTGGGGGTCCGAGCCGGACTGGTATTTTGCCCGGGATGACGCTAGATTGAGGCATGGAAAAACCTCAGATCACCGCCTACCTAAAGACGTATTGCGGCTGGAGCGCTGGCGTTCGCGCGGTGCTTAACAAATACAACCTGCCGCACATTGAAAAGGATATCATCGCCAACCCGGCGTTTCGCTGGGAAATGGAAACAAAAAGCGGGCAGCCACTTTCACCTTGTGTTGAGATTAATGACAAAATGTTGCCCGATGTTAGCGGTGAGGAAGTCGAACAATACCTGATCGAGAATGGCCTCGTGCAACCGAGCGATGCAGTTCCGGAGGTTCCGTTGAACGCCCCGTGCCCGACGGAGCAGCACGAAAGCAACGTGCAGGTGAATTTCTGAGTCCGAGAGGGTGCCGGTCCAGTGGCGCCGGGGCACCAAACTGGGTAGCGCACGCGTCTCGTTTGTCGGCGCTGGCGTCTTCGCCATCGCGGACTTCTTGCGCATGCCACGCCCAAGCAAAGATCGTTTTGGCGAGACGCCAAAACCAGCACGCGAGACGCGTACGCTACCCGATCCGATTTCACACGAACAATTATGCTCCGCAGCACTCTTTTCTTAAGTTCGCTTTCCAGAAAACGCATTTTTATCTGCGGAATGTGCGTCTAGATTGTCAAAGGTGTTGCGATGAAGCTCTTTAATCGGGCGAAATCAGGCGCGAACGGAAAAAAGAAATCGAGCCGGTTTTGGCGATGGGGCTGGAAAATCTCACTTCTTGGCCTCGTCGGCGGAACTGGGTTGGGCGTTCTGATCTTTTACTCCGCCTGGGCGCACACCTTCGACATGAAAAAGGTCGGCGAAATGCCGGAGCGCAATACTGTTTTCGATGTTGATGGGAAAGTTTATAGCCGACTGGCAGGAGCGAATCGGCTGATCGTTCCGCTGAACGAAGTTGCGCCTGCTTTCATCGACGCCTTGCTGGTGCGGGAAGACGCGCGTTTCTTCCAACATAACGGCATCGACTTCTATGGCATCGGTCGCGCCTTGGGGCGCGATTTGATGAGCGGCTCGGCCAAGGAAGGCGCTAGTAGCCTGACCCAGCAACTGGCGCGTAATTCCTTGCCGCTCGGTGGACGCACCATCAACCGAAAATTACTGGAGGCGATGGTGGCGTTACGGATCGAACACGAATTTACCAAGCAGCAGATTCTCGAGCTGTATGTGAACCGAATTTATTTTGGCGCCGGCTGTTATGGAGTGGAAACCGCGTCCCAGGCGTACTTTGGAAAGAGTGCTTCGAAATTAAATTTGTCCGAGGCGGCAGTGCTGGCGGGGTTGATCCGAAGTCCGAATCGTTTTTCGCCTTTGCGCAACCCGGAAGGCGCGGCGGCGCAGCGCGATGCCGTGCTCGATCGGATGGTGGAACTAAAAAAGACTTCGTCGGCCCAGGCGCAGCAGGCGAAATCGTCACGCATCAATCCGCATCCCAAGAAAATGCCGATGATCCAGGAAAACTATGCGATGGACGCGGTGCAGCGCGATTTGAATGTGGTGTTGACGCCGGACCAGATCGACCAGGGCGGGCTATACATTTACACCACACTCGATCCGGCGGTGCAAAATGCTGCTACGCAGGCGCTGGAATCGACGCTGACGAGGATTGAACATCAATCGAATTTTCATCATCCACTGAAGTCGAGTTATCATCCGCCGGAAGATGGCGAAGACAGTTCGATGCCTTACTTGGAAGGTGCTGTGGTGGTGATCGACAATGCCAGCGGCGGTATTCGCGCGCTCGTTGGCGGCCGCGACTATTCGCAAAGCAAATTCAATCGTGCGCTGCCGCCCGCAAATCGACAGGTCGGCTCCGCATTCAAACCTTTTGTTTACACGGTGGCGTTTTCGGAAGGATTGCTGCCCGGCGCGTCAGTTAGCGACAGCCCGATTCAGCCGGGCGAGATCGACGGCGGCGGAAACTGGTCGCCCGCAAATTCGGATGGGACCTACGGCGGGATTCAACCGTGCTCTTACGGCCTGATTCATTCGCGCAACACCATGAGCGTGCGCGTTGGGCAGTTCGCCGGGCTAGATGCCGTCCAAAAAATCGCGACCACGCTAAATCTGAGCGACAACGTTCCGCGCGGTCCGGCCATTTACATCGGTGCGTTTGAAACCGATCTGAAAGATCTGACCGCCGCTTACACGGTTTTTCCGAATGCCGGTGTGCGCAAGCAGGCTTACATCATCGAGCGAATCGACGATACCGAGCATCAGCCGATTTATCGGGCGTCGCACATTGCCGCGCCTGCGCTTGACTCGAGCGCGGCGTGGATGACTTCGCAATTGATGGAAGAAGTGCTCACCCGCGGAACGGCGGCGGCGGCGCGTTCGTTAGGCTTCAAATTGCCGGCCGCCGGAAAAACTGGAACCACCAACGATTACAAAGATGCGTGGTTCGTCGGTTACACTTCGACCATGACCTGTGGAGTTTGGGTCGGATTCGATCAACCGGTCACAATTATTCCGCATGGTTACGGCGCCGCGCTCGCGCTGCCGGTCTGGGTGCAAGTGATGAACAAAGCAGCCACGATTTATCCGCCACAAGATTTGCAACCGAGCATGCCGATGCAGCACGCGTTGGTTTGCTCGCTTTCAAATCATCTCGCCACCACCGGTTGTGAAGCCGCCGGCACCGCTTACGAACTCGATCTTCCGGCGGACAAAGTTCCCACGGCGGGCTGCGAAATCCACGGCGGCGAACAAATGCAGTTCGCCCAGAAGCTGAACGACTTCGGAAAAAAAGCTGGCGACATCCCGAACAAATTCTTTCAATCCTTCAAGAAATTCTTCGGCGGCAAGCCCTGATGTTGTAGCGGCCGCTGTCTCGGCGGCCTAAGTTGACCGCAACAGCGTCTCGAATTTTTTCCAATCCTCGATGGTGTCGATGTCGATCTTACCTTCTGGAAAAAGCAATTCGGCTACGCGTTCAGGGTTCGAAAGAATGATTATCTTTGCGCCGCTTGCATCATCCAGCTCCAACAGTTCCTGGAAACAGGAACGATCAAAAAGCCCCGGAACGCCAAGCGTGTCCGCGTAATTTGAGGCGATGATCGCTTTTTGCGTTTGCGCGCGAAGCGCAATCAATTGCTTGATCAGGGCTGCGTCGACAAACGGCTGATCGCAAACCAGTAGCACGATCGCGTCTGTGGCAGGCATGTGATTGATCACATACTGAACCCCCGCGCGAATTGAAGTTCCGATTCCGCGTTGCCAATTCTCATTTTCAACAATGGTAACATTCGTCGTCTCTAATTGTTTTCTAACTTCAAGGAGCGCGTTGCCAATCACGACGACGATCGGAGAACAATTGGCTTCAATCGCCGAGTCGAGTATTCGGCCAAGCAGGGTCTTGCCTCGAAGCTCGATCAGTTGTTTCGGCTTTCCGAAACGTGACGATCCGCCCGCCGCGAGAATTACTGCGGCAACTTTTGCCATGCGTTAGGCACGGGCGCGGTTTGGTGGATTGCTACCTTCCTTTCGCGCAGTGAATCCCCGGAGCCTTTTGCAAAGACGCGCTGAATTTCCGAAACGATCGCGAGCGCAATTTCTTCCGGTGTTTCGGCGCCAAGATCCAGCCCGGCTGGCGCAAAGAATCCGGCGTTAACGGTAATGCCAAGATCGAGAAGATCGTTCATGACTTGATCGCGTCTTTTCCGCGGCCCGACCAAACCGACGTAGCGAAGATCCAGCGGCAGCAACTTTTGCAGCGCCACATAATCACGGCCGTAATTGTGCGACTTCACGATCGCCGCCGTCCATTGATCCGGCTCAATTGAAATCGAATTCGGATCGGCGATTTCCACAATTTCCCAGCCCAATAGCCGGCCTAACGAACGCAGCGGCCCGTTATCGGGGCCGTCTCCGAAAACCAGAAGCCGAAGCGGCGGATGAATCTCCTGCGCTAGCAATGCGCCATTCTGACTGTAGGGGAAGCTAGCAGCTTCCCCTACAAAAGATCCATCGCGTCTCGTCGTCATTACGAAACAGCTGCGACGCGCCTCAAGATCCATCGCAAGCTCGCTCAAAAAATTCTCCGGGATTTGTTCGATGAAGATATCGATCTTGCCGGCGCAACCGAATCGCCGCCGCGTATCGAAGGTCATCATCGCGGCTTCGCCTGTTTGCAAAACTTCGCGCGCGCACAACGCAACTTCTTCTTCGAGACAACCGGCGCTGAGCGAGCCGACGGTTTTGCCGTCTTCAAAGATCAACATTCGTGCGCCGGGCCGGCGGTAGCTCGAGCCTTCGGCACGGACAAGCGTCGCCAGCGCGAAAATGCCAGTCCGGCTCGGACTTTCGCCCCGCCGCTTGTTCCACTCCCGCAAAATATCGTAGATCTCTTTCAAATCAGTTTGTCCGGTGTGATCGGCAGATCGCGAACACGTTTTCCAGTGGCG
>QHPU01000125.1 GCA_003219175.1 Verrucomicrobiota bacterium
CGAGTGCCTCGTGTGCGGCGGGCGAGTCATCCTGCGCGGTCAACACCATGCTCCAATGCGTTGTCCTAAACGCCGCCGGACCGTGATCAGCTATCCCGGTCAGCGAACTGACCTCACCATTAGGCGGCACGTTCACATTCAATCAAAAAAGTCGCGCGAAAGACAAGCCCGCACCGTCAGACGAAACAGCCTCCTACCGTCACGTCGCGGACCGAGACAGAACGCACGCGTGGCCGGCTTCTCCGGAACCTCGCTGCCGCGCTGTTCGCCTTTTACGAAGTGTGAGGTAAGCGCGACTATTTGATCTCGACCTTCGCTCCAGCCGCTTCGATCTTCTTCTTGATTTCCTCGGCTTCGGCCTTGGTCACGCCTTCCTTGATCGTCTTCGGCGCGCCTTCGACAAGGGCCTTCGCTTCGGCCAGGCCAAGACCCGGCACCGCGCTGCGCACTTCCTTGATCACGCCGATCTTATTCGCGCCCATTTCTTTCAAGATCACCTCGAAAGTCGTTTTCTCTTCCGCTGCCGGAGCTGCAGCACCACCGCCGCCACCGCCTGCCGGGGCTGCCGCCACCGCCACCGGAGCCGCTGCGCTCACGCCCCATTTCTCTTCCAGCTGTTTCACCAGTCCAGCAATCTCGAGCACGCTCAGGCCGCTCAGTTGCTCTACGATTTTGTCTGTATCTGCCATTTTATTTTCCTCAGTTCGCCGCTCACGGAAGCCTCCGCGAATTTCAGCCTGAAAGCTTTCAGGCCGGACGTTTGTTTCTTTTGTTAATCGCCTCGCATCACGCGCCACGAAATTCTTGTATTAGGAAGCCAGAGAAATCCGAGCTACCGACTCTTACTTCCTCTTCCTCTTGGTTTCTTGGATTCCAGATTCAAATCTTTTAAGCCGTCGGAGCAGCGTTCCCACCCTCCTTTTGCGCTTTCGCGTTCAATAATCTCGCCAACGACGCGGCCGGCTCGTTCAATAACCGCACCAGCTTCGTAGCCGGCGACAGCAGTAAGCCCAGCAATTGCGCCAGCAAAACTTCGCGGGACGGTAAATCCGCCAACGCCTCAATTTCTTTCGCTGACAAAACCGATTTGTCGACCACTCCGATCTTCATCGCCGCGATTTTGAATTCCGCCGCGAACGTTTTCAAAATCTTCGCCACCGGCGCGACATCCTTCTCGCCCACGACAATCGCGGTCTGACCGCTGAGTTTATCAGCAACATCGGGCAATCCAGATTCGCTCATCGCCCGTTTCAAAAAACTGTTTTTCACCACTCGCACCTCCGCGCCGGCGTGTGCGAGACGGTTCCGCAGATCGCCAAAATGATCGACCTTCATCCGCTGGTAATCGGTCACCAGCACAAACGGCGACCGGTTCAGTTTCTCGGCAAGATCGGAAACGATGCTGGCTTTTTCGGGTCTCATTGGGCTCGTTAAATCGTTGAAGCGTTAAGCATTGAAGCGTCGAAGGCGCCAACGGCGGATGGTCTCCTCGCTCCATATTCGTTCGGTGTTCGATGTTTCTTCATCTGATTACACGCTCAAATAGGGTGATGGATCAATATGCACGCCGGGGGACATCGTTGCACTTAACGTCATTGCTTCAAGATAACGTCCTTTTGCTGTCGCCGGACGCGCCCGCACCACCGCTTCAATCACGGCGTTTCCATTTTCAACCAGCGCGGTCTCGGCAAACGAAAATTTTCCCACTGGCACCGCGACGTTGCCATTTTTATCGAGCTTGAATTCAATCCGACCGGCCTTCACTTCCTGCACCGCTTTGGCGGTATCCTCTGTCACAGTTCCAGTCTTCGGATTCGGCATCAGTCCGCGCGGACCCAACACTTTTCCGAGCTTGCGCACTTCCGCCATCGCCGCCGGAGTCGCCACAGTCACATCAAAATCCTGAAAACCTTCCTGCACTTTTTGAATCAAGTCCTTGAATCCGACAAACTCCGCTCCCGCCCCTTTTGCATCGTCCGCTGCTTTGCCTTCGGCGAAGACAAGCACCCGCACTTTTTTGCCGCTGCCGTGGGGAAGCGGACACGTCCCGCGGACCATCTGATCGGACTGTTTCGGATCCACTCCGAGCCGAAACGAAACGGTTACGGTTTGATCGAACTTAGTCGGCTGAAATTTTTTCAGCGTCGCTACAGCGTCATTCAGGCTGTAAGCCTTTTTCCGGTCCACCTGCGCGGCGGAAGCGCGATATCTTTTTGAGCGGTTTTGTTGCATGATTTTGTGCAGTCCAAACGAGCTGAAACACTCTCCTGCTAATATTCACCATTTCCGGCGAGGGCGACCAAGCTAGCGGCTATCTCCCAATTGTCAAAAATCGCTTACCCTGTCGTGCCGAATCGCACAGACGATGAGGAATCTCATGATGTTCCTGTGATGTCCGACCAAAGGGAGATTCCCCGGTCCGAGCCGGACTGGCGTTGTCTGCGGGCTCGGAATGGCAATCCCTCGACGCTGGACATTTGGTGTTGAAACAACCGGTTTCCGCCCCAAACCAAGTCGGGCGCCTACATTAGAAATCCGCCTCCATCTCCTCCAACGCGTCCCGCGCCGCAGTTTTTGCGGGCGGCGGTGTCGCCGGTCCATTCCGAACAATCTTTCCTTCCTTCATCACAAACGAAACACGTTCTGTTGCAGTGATGTCCTGCGTCGGATCGCCGGGCATGGCGATGACATCGGCCAGCTTTCCTTTCTCGAGCGTGCCGAGCTTCTGTGAAACGCCAAGCAGTTCGGCATCATTGACGGTCGCGCTCTTCAACGCATCGATGGGTGACATCCCCAAATCGGTCATCAATTTGAATTCCTTCGCGTTCTCTCCATGCGGAAAAACGGCGGCATCCGTGCCGAAGGAAATTTTCACTCCGATCTTGAGCGCGTTTCGAAACATGTCAGAACGCGTGTTGAACGCCGCCATAGCTTTTGCCTGCAAGGCTGGCGGATAGCTATCGAGTTTCCCCTTAATGTATTCTGCCGCCATCAATGTCGGCGTCAGGAACGTTCCCTTGTTTTTCATCAATGTCAGCGTTTCGGGTTTTAAAAACGAACCATGCTCAATCGAATCTGCACCGGCTTCGATCGCTTCGCGTCCTGCCTGATCGCCGTGGCAATGCACCGCCACTTTTTTCCGCAGCCGATGCGCTTCATCCACCAGCGCCGCCATCTCCGCGGGGGTAAACTGCGGCACGTCCACTTCATCCGTGAGCGAGAGCACACCACCTGAAACGGCCGCTTTGATCACGTCCGCCCCATTTTTCACGTCAAACCGAACCGCTTTCCGGACCGCATCAGGGCCATCGGCAATACCGTCAGTGTAATCCGGTTCCGAGCCGAAAAGTCCATCGCGAAACCCGGCGCTGTCATCGAAATGGCCTCCGGTCGCCCCAATTCCACACGTCGCCACAAACATGCGCGGGCCAACCACAATTCCTTTCGCGATCGCATCTCGCAGCGAGACATCAATGTAATCGTGGGATCGATAGGTACGCGCGCCGACGTCACGGACGGTGGTGAATCCGGCTTCGACCGTCCTGCGCGCCGCCGGAATCACGCTATAGGCCTTGGCGGAAGTCGATACCTGTAATTCTCGCAAACGTGTTGCCTGGTAATTACTGTAATCGCCCGTGAGATGGGTGTGCGCGTCCATAAACCCGGGCGACAAGGTCACGTCCCCGAGATCGATCACCTGCGCGCCTGGCGGAATGGCAACACTCCCACCCACATCACTGATTTTGTCCCCCTCCACCAAGACAACTCCATTCTGAGTCAGCGCCTTGGATTTCCCATCGAACAACCGCGCCGCTTTCAGCGCGATGATCTGATCGGCCGCCAGTACCGGCCGGATTAGGCAAGAGAAAGCAATCAGGAGAACGAGCCGTGTAAAATTCATGCTCGCGATTATCAGATCGTCACCTGTTCGGCAAGCACTCGCGGAATTTACAACGTGATACCGGGAGATTTTTCCTTCTGGGTGGCGCGCTTCTCGTGTGGTAACTCTAGTTTGGCTCGGATTTTCGGCGGCTGCCCGAAACAATCTTGAAAAGTTCGCGAACCCGGGACGGTTTCGTCAACACGCGGGACGCGTGTGCTGCCCGGGATGACAAATCCGCTATCGCGTCACATAATTCCTCATGGTCAACGTTTCCATTAAGTACACCGGCAACCTGCATTGCGACGCGACTCACGGCCCGTCACAATCGAAAATCGCGACCGACGCCCCAGCCGACAACAAAGGCAAAGGTGAAGCGTTTTCGCCCACCGACCTGATCGCGACCGCACTCGGCACCTGCATCAGCACCACCATGGGAATCAAGGCCGAGGAACTGGGAGTGGACCTTTGCGGGATGACCGTGTCGGTGCAGAAGGAAATGTCGAAAGACGCGCCGCGGCGGATCATCTCGCTCCCGCAAGAGGTTCACATTCCGTTGCCCCCGGACTCACCGCACCGCGCCGTCCTGGAACAAACCGCGCTCAATTGTCCGGTTCATAAAAGCCTTCCGCCCGAAATCAACCGGCCCACGAAATTCTTTTGGGAAGGTTAGCTTTGCACCGTTGAAACGATAAAACGATAAAGCGCTAAAGCGACGCAATAGCCTAACTTCTGTGCAACCATTTCATGTAATCCGCCACCCCGGCCTCGAGAGGAAACTGGGGGTTGTAACCGAGCGCACCTTTCGCGTTGCTTAAATCTGCTTGGGTGAAATTTTGATAATGCTTGTGCGGATTATCGAAATAATCCGGCTGAAAATTTGTCTGCAACACCCCATTCAAAATAAAGATCAGCTCGTTGAAGGACCGCGCCTCACCACTGCCAAGGTTGTAAATGCCGCTCGCCTTCGCATCGAGGGCGCGAATCGTTCCATCGATCACATCCTTCACATAAACAAAATCGCGGCGCTGTTCTCCGTGTTTGAAGATCCGTGGACGCTGGCCGGCGCGCATCTGCTGTGACAAATGGTAAATCATGCTCGCGGGCATGCCCTTGTGGGCTTCGCGCGGGCCGTAAACATTGAAATAACGCAAGCCGACGATGACCCAGTCCGGATTTTCCCGCCCCAGCCGCGTTGCGATGTTGTCCATGATCGCCTTGGAAAAGGCGTAGATATTAGCCGGAGCAGCCACCGTGGATTCGGCGCTCGCTTCCCTAGTTGCGCCGTAAATTGAAGCCGACGATGCGAAAATCACACGGGTGCGATTCGGCCAAGCGAATTCCAGCAGGCGGCGGAAACTCTCCACATTATCGTGCGTTTGCTCAAACTGATCATGGTTGGTCGTGTCGGTAATCGATGCGAGATGAAAAATGGCATCGAATTTTTCGTCACCAAATTGTTCACGCCAGTTCAACCTGGCCAGATCAGCGGCAACAAAATCGCCACGGTAGCCTGCGAGGTTCTTGAAATCGCCCGAGCGAAAGTCGTCGATAACGGTCAATCGTGAATTCGGGAAGCGCTCCTGCAATTCCAGGACAAGATTCGAGCCGATAAAACCGGCGCCGCCGGTCACAACTAGGTTTAGATTTGCGTCAGCCGATGGCACAGAAGAGATGCACGCAGGAAACGCGCCTGACTAAATAAGTCTTGAGCGCGGAAGCGCAAGCGACGAGTTCGAAGGAAAGTGCATGAAATTCGAAACCCGGTTCACTCGAGACTTCATTAAGCGATCACTTCCGGCGGGTGTCCGGCGCGTGCTGGAGATCGGGTGTGGTTCGGGCGAACTGGCGGCGAGCCTGCTTCAGGATGGAGTCTCTCTCATCGCGATCGATAATGACGCCGATTCTGTCGCCGCTGCGCAGAGGTTGGGCGTTGACGCTCGAATCGCCGCCTGGCCCGATTTTGAGGACGGGCAATTCGACGCTGTCCTTTTCACTCGCTCACTTCACCACATGCACCCATTGGACAAAGCAGTGCAGCAAGCTGCCGATAATCTGGTCATCGGGGGACGACTCATCGTGGAAGACTTTGCTTACGAAACAGCCGACGAAAAAACGCTGCAGTGGTTTGCCGATGTGATCGACCGGCTCGACGGTGCAGGTCTTCTGGTCAAAGGAGACGATTTTCTGAGCGCTCTTCGCTCGAGGACCGAAATGGTAAAACTGTGGAGAGAAAATCACGAATCGGGCCTTCACTCGGCCGCGAATGTTTTCGCGGAAATTAGGAGAGTTTTCGGCGAGACGCAGTGCGAAGAAGCACCTTATTATTTTCGTTACCTCTCCCAGGCGATTGTTCCGACTGCCGATCACGACAAAATTTTGCAGAATTTGGCGGAACAGGAAGCTGGACTCATTACCAGGGGCACGATTCTGGCGCTCGGCCGCCGTTTCGTAGCGGGACGAAATAAGTCTTGAGCGCAGAGGCGCGGGCCGTTATTGCTGAATTAGTTCTTTGCGAGTTTGATCAAGTGGATCGGCGCGAGAAATCCGGTGTGACACCGGAGCAGTTGCGCTGCTGTAACTGGATACGATTTCCCACGAGCCAATCGTTGTAGAGACGGGCATGTCACCCGCGACTCTTCCAGCGGTGAAGGCGGGAAAAAGGTGAGTTTTGTAGCGGCGGTCGCTGACCGCGGCCGGGGTCAACGACCCCGGCTACAGAACACGAAAGCCAGGAGCCAGAATATTCGACCGATCCACCTCATTCGGCAGCGTTTGTAGCGGCGGTCGCTGACCGCCGGCCTTCTGCAGGCGCCGACCGAAAAAACTTCTTCGCAAAAAGAAGAATGAGAGCCGCGGCGAACCGTTTTGCTTCGTCTCTCGAAACCGGAGGATTGGAAGTGAAACAACAAGGTTCGCCTTTTTTCGTCGGGATCGCGCGAAAAGCGGTCGGAATATTCGATATTTCAAACAAGCCGCATTCTCTTGCGGCGCGGTGCAGAATTTTTTCGGGTGGCGCACGCGTCTCGCGGGCAACCGCCAGTCCGGCTCGGACCGATCGCGTCTCGCGATCGCGGACTTTCCCGAAGACTGTTTTGGCGAGACGTGTGCGCCACCGGGAGTCGTTACACATGACGCTGCGAGGCGCGTTGGCCACATCTTTCTTTGTTAGCGTGATCTGCCACGCGGAAGAACCAACGGCAACGCCAGCATCCGATTCACAACCAATCATCATCTCCGCCACCCGCATCGACATCCCGTTAGATCAATCGCCTGCCAGCGTAAGCCTAGTGACGTCGCAAGATTTCGAGGAGAAACAAATCGAGCGCGCGGCCGATGCCTTACGGGAAGTTCCCGGCATTTCCGTCGTGCAAAGCGGCGCGCCTGGCCAGCTCACTTCTGTTTTCACCCGCGGATTGCGCAGCGAGCACACACAAGTGTTGCTCGACGGCGTTCCCATCAATCAAGGTTTGCAAGGCGCATTCAACTTCGCGGACTTCACGATCGACAACATCGATCGCATCGAGGTGGTTCGCGGGCCCCAAAGCACTTTGTATGGACCGCGCGCGCTCGCCGGTGCCATTCAGATTTTCACAAAACAGGGCGAGGGAGCCCCGCAATTTAGTGGGACCGCAGAGGGCGGGTCCTACGACACGTTTCGCGAGACCCTGCAAAGCGACGGCAAAATCGACCAGTTCGATTATTCGATCGGCGCAAGCCGCCTCGACACAGACAATGCGCGACCCAACAACCAGTATCGAAACAGCGCGGCAATCGCAGATGTAGGTTGGTCACCCAACGAACAACTTCGCATCGCGACCTTGTTGATGTATTCGCTGAGCGACATCGGGTTACCGAATACGATTTTCGATCCGAAACCGCTCGATAATTTTTTGACCGAACGCTGGCTTATTGCGCCACAGATCGATTTTCACGTTGGCGATTGGTGGGACCATAAACTTATTTTCAGTTACGATCACGAGCGGCAGTTGAACGATCCGAACGATGACGGATTTCTTTTTGCGACACGTGCTTTGTTCAAGCGGACGACGGTTGATTACCAGAACGATTTACGGCCGACTTCGTGGCTGACAATTACATCCGGATTTTTTTACACGGCAACGGACGCCGGACAAGAACGGCCGTTCGTTCTATTTGGGCCGAAGTTCATCAGCGATTACACCCAACAGGAAGCCGGGTTTTTGGAAGCGACCATCAATTACGCGAATTTCATTCTGGCCGCGGGCGGACGTTACACTCATTTCAATCAATTCGGCGACATTTGGACCTATCGCTTCGCTAGCAGTTACAAGATCGACCAGACCGACACAACATTGCACGCGAGTATCGCGACCGGATTCAGTCCGCCGAGCAGTCAGGACAAAATCTTTCGATTCAACCCAGAAGACACATTGCAGCCGGAGGAAGGCTTTGGTTGGGATGCTGGTGTCGAGCAACGATTGTGGAACAAGCGGGTTACCATCGGCGCTACGTATTTTCATAATGACCTGTCGAATCTGATTGGATTCAACGGACTTTTTGAAACGCTCAATCTGGGAAAGGCACGAACCCAAGGCGTGGAATGCGAGTTGCGCGCCCGGGCACTCGATCAGCTCGAGCTGATCGCGACCTACACTTATCTCGATGCCGAGAAACTGGGCTCCGCCGACATTACTCAGCCACCGGGCTCCCGCCTGCCGCGCCGACCGCGCCACGAAGCGTACGTCTCGGCGTCCTATCTCTGGTGCAAAAGACTGCGCACGACGATCTCGGCGAAATGGGTTAACGGGCGAGAAGAACAGAACTTTGGCGGCCCGAACTTCGACATCGAGGATTACACCTTAGTAAACTTCGCGGCGGAATACGAAATCAACCCGCACATATCCGTTTTCGGTCGGATCGACAACTTAACGAACGAGCATTACGCGGAGGTGTTCGGCTTCCCCGCACTCGGCCGCGCTGCGTATGGAGGCATGAAACTGTCTTTCTAACTGGAGGGACATGCACCACCGTGTCCAAAATTTTTGGCGTGGCACCGCCTTCGCCAAGTCTTGGCCCGGCAGCCAGCGCGGCGCCCTCTAACTTGTCATTCCGAGCGAAGTCGAGGAATCTCTAAATATATGGTCAGAGATGTCTCGACTGCACTCGACGTGACAGAAAGATGAATCCGCTGAGTTATCTCATTGTTGGTGTGATCAGCGGCGCCCTAGTCGTCGCGATCGTTTTTTTGTTGTCCCGGCGCCGATCTGCCACCGGCGATTTGCTTGCTAAGATCGGGCTCCTCGAGCGCGCTCAGGAACGCGGCGAACGGATGCTGCGTGAAGAGATGACCCGCAATCGTGAGGAAAATGCCAACGCCGCGAAATCGCAACGCGAAGAACTGACTGCTTCGCTCGAAAATGTCCGCGGGATCGTCGATCTGCGCCTGCAGGAGTTGCAAAAAGACAACGCGCAACAAATCGAACGGATGCGCGCCACAGTTGACGAGAAATTGCACGGAACCCTGGAAAAACGGCTTGGCGAATCGTTTAAACTCGTGAGCGAGCGACTCGAACAGGTGCATCAGGGTCTGGGTGCGATGCGACAGCTCGCTACCGACGTAGGAGGGTTGCAGCGCGTCCTGACAAACGTAAAGACGCGCGGCGGCTGGAGCGAATGGCAGCTCGGCGCCTTGCTGGCGGAAATGCTGACACCCGATCAGTTCGCAAAGAACATGAAGGCGCGTGACGAGACCGATGAGCGTGTCGAGTTCGCAATCAAGTTGCCGGGGGACGAAAACGGCGCGCCGGTGTGGCTGCCAGTCGACGCGAAATTCCCGATGGAACACTACGAGCGGTTGGCGGTCGCGCAAGAAAAAGGCGATGCTGAGGCCGTCGAAACGGCAGTGAGAACTTTGGAGACGCAGTTGAAGAAGTGCGCCAAAGACATTTGCGATAAGTACATCAACCCGCCGAAGACGACCGATTTCGCACTCTTATTCTTGCCAAGTGAAGGACTATATGCGGAAGCGATCCGCCGTGTTGGTCTGGTTCAAAACGTGCAGCGCGATTGCCGCGTCACCTTTGTGGGTCCGACCACGTTGGCGGCTTTGTTGAATAGTTTGCAAATGGGATTTCGGACGCTGGCGATTCAGAAGCGCTCCAGCGAAGTGTGGAATCTTCTCGCCAGCGTAAAGACCGAGTTTGGGAAATTTGGTGAATCATTGAGCGCGGTGAAGGACAAACTCGAGCAAGCCGCGCGCAAGATCGAGGATGTCGATGTGCGTTCGCGTGCGATTACGCGGAAGCTCCTCTCTAATAAGGCAGTTTGGAAGACTGCCGTCCAAGTCAGGCTGCAAACCTAGCTTTCCTAAAGCGTCTCGTCCCATCTTGCCTTGTCCTTGAGTAGAATCTCGCGCAACAGACGAATCGGCGGCATGCCATGATCAAGCAGTTGGTTGTGAAATTGTTCTAACGAGAATTCGTCGCCTTGTTGCGCTTTGTAGTCCTCCCGCAGTTTCATAATCTGCATCTTCCCCAGGCTGTAATTCAGGTATCCGTAATCGAACGTGCCACGCATCGCTTCGTTGTGCGCTGGTTTCTCTTCGTAATAGCAATTTTGCTGAAAGAATTTTGTCGCCTCGTCAACCCCCATCCCCTGGGTGTGCATCTTCACCGAAACACAGAGCCGGCAAAGCCGCAGCAGCGCTTCCGAGGCCTGAGCCATTCGATATTTCGCCGCTCGCTTTTGTTCCTCCACGGTGCCCGGCGGCTTCTTCGGCCCGCCAAAACCTTGATCGAGCATCATTTCCTCGCAGTAATGCGCCCACCCTTCGATAAAAGCGTAGCTCCCGAAAATCTTCTCGATCTTGTTAGCTGCCGACGCATTCAGCCGCAGAAATTGCACGTAATGTCCGGGATAAGCTTCATGGATCGAAGTCACATCCGCCGTGTAGTAGTTAAATGCCGTAAGCCATTCCTCCTTCTGCGGCTGCGTCCACGCCTGTTCGACCGGTGTGACATAATAAAATGCTTCCGTCGCCTTCTTCTCAAACGGTCCGGGTGTATCCATCGAGGCGAACGATGTCGCGCGATCGTATTGCGGCGTCTCCTTTATCTGTGCTTTCGCGTTTGGCGGAATCCCGACAATCTTGTGCTCGGTCACGTAGGCACGGATCTGATCCAGGTTTTTTGCGATATCAGGGATCAGCTTTTCCGCGGTCGGATGTTGCTTCTGGATTTGTTTGAACACTTCGGCCGGTGATTTGTTCGGATCGATAACTGTGGCGGCGTCTGCAAAAACCTTTTGCTCCTCTTTTAGTTTAGCGAGCCCGAGCTCCAGGATTTTTTCAGGCGGCAAGTCGACCAGCTCGGTTTCCGTTAGCCATCGTTGATAACGCGCTGGGCCCAGACTGAACATCAACGTTGCTCTTGGCAGTTTTTCTTTCTCGAGCCAGGTGGCAAAATCGCTCAGCGCGTTGGCCGCCTTACGATTCGCGTCCAGAAAATTGCCGCGCACCTCCTGGTCTTTCACGGCATCGACGGCTGCCACCATGTCCTTGCGCAGAAAATCGGCGGAACCGCGAGCGATTTGGATCGCGAGTTCGATATGTGGCTTCGGCAAGACCGGCTCCAAATTGGTTTTGCCAGCAATCAAAATATTCGGGATCTGCAATTCAATCGCAGTCAGGCTGCGGACGCGGTCGTCCAGGGCAGCGAAATTGCGCGCGATGTAAATATTTAAATCCGCGCAGTGTGCATACGTCATCGGATTGCGCTCGAACTTATGAACATCCTGAAATTGAAAGAGCTCGTTCGCGATTGCGGCCTGCAGAAGGCGCAAGTCAATCCCATTTCGCGCATTCAACTCCTCGGGCTCGAATTTCCGCAGTCGATCCTCGAAACGCCGCAAACGTTGCAATTCAGCATCCAGCGCGAGCCGGCTGAAATCATCCGCGCGACCGTCGTATTCGTGAAATCCAAGACGAGTAGCGAGAAGGGGGCGGGCGTTGAGATATCCTTTGATGAATTCCTCCGCCACTGCGGTGAACTCAGCATCAGTATTTTGCGCAGCGCTGACGACCGGCCCGATCACAACAAGGCTGAGCGCAAGAAATCGATTGATCATTTGGGCGAAGCGGGATGTTAGCGAATGGGTTGGCCGTTGCCAAAAATTTCGCGCTGGGCGAAATTAGTAACCTTCATGAAACGTCGATTTGTTCTTATCGTACTGGCATTGCTCGCGATTATCAATGGACTGGTCGCGGTGCGATTGTTTACTGCGCACGCGGCGGAAAACGATCCTGATAGCGGCTACACGCAGATTGCGGTCTTCGCCAAAGCATTGCAATTGCTCCGGCAGGATTACGTCGACGACAGTAAAACGAGCTATCACGACCTCGTTTATGCCGCGATGAAAGGCATGCTCGCTTCGCTCGACCCGCACAGCCAGTTCATGGAGCCGGACGATTTTCGTGAGATGCAGGATGACACCCGGAGCCGATTCAACGGCTTGGGCATCGAAGTGTCAGGTAGAAACGGGGTGCTGACGGTCGTCACCCCCATGGAAGACACGCCCGCAGCGAAGGCGGGGATTTTGGCAGGCGATCAGATTCTGAAAATTAACGGTACGCCCACGGATCGTCTGGAATTACAGCAGGCGGTAAATTTGTTGCGCGGCAAACCCGGACAAAAAGCGACTCTAACGATTCTTAGACCATCGACCAAGGAGGTCAAGGACTACGTTTTGGAACGAGCGGAAGTGAAAGTGCAGAGCGTGAAGAACGTGCATCTGATCGATCAGGAACTGACCGGACCATTCAAGGTTGGCTACATAAGGATAGTGCAGTTCAATGAGCCAACGGCTGAGGAATTGGCGAAGGCGCTTGATGATTTGCAGAAACGCGGAATGCAGGCGCTGATTCTCGATTTACGAAATAACCCTGGCGGCTTGCTTAACAGCGCGGTCGACGTCTGCGGGCAATTTCTGCCCCCGAATACCACGGTCGTTTCAACGCAGGGCCGGGCAGCGTCACAGGAGCGCGAGTACACAACTTCCGTCACGGCAAAAGAGCGGCCACGTTTTCCACTCGGGGTCCTGGTCAATGAAGGCAGTGCCAGCGGCGCGGAGATTGTCTCGGGCGCGCTCAAGGATTTAAAACGCGCCGTTCTCGTCGGCGAAACGACATTCGGGAAAGGATCGGTGCAAAATGTTTTGCAACTTCCGGATGGCTCAGCTCTGCGTTTCACCACCGCGAAATATTACACCCCGGGGAAACAAGTGATTCATGGGAACGGCGTCACCCCAAATATCTCGGTCCCAATGACGGCCGAGCAGGAACGCGCGCTCTTTGTTGCGCGCAACAGTGACGCCAAAACGGAAGACGAGAAAACGCTAATTCGTTCGCGCGATCCACAACTCCTACGCGCGATCGACGCGATCAAAGGCGGAATGATCTACGCGCAGGAGACGGTGTTGAAGAGTGAAGTGAAGCACTAGTCGTTTCCGCTCTCATTAATGACGCCGGTAGAGCTGTCGGGACCGGGAATGACGAAGCCCGAATGACGGATGACGAAAGAATGTCGAATGATCTAATGAAGAAATTGGCTGGGTGCGCTTTCTCGTCATTCGGATTTCGTCATTCACTCGTCATTCGTCATTTGTCATTTGTGATTTTCTCCTCGTGACAATTCTCGCAATCGAAACTTCCTGCGACGAGACTGCTGTCGCGATTTTACGCGACCGCAACCGCGAGTCCGGCCCGGACATTCTGGCGAGCGAAGTGGCTTCGCAGATTGCCGCACACGAAAAATTCGGTGGCGTAGTTCCGGAATTGGCGTCGCGCAATCACTTGGCGCAGCTCCCGCATTTGCTCGACCGGGCAACAACATCTGCGAAGATTGCGATGAATGAAATCGACGCGTTCGCAGCGACGAGTGGGCCCGGCCTTGCCAGCTCGCTGCTGGTAGGAAATTCAACCGCGAAAGGCCTGGCTATCGGCGCTGGAAAACCATTTCTCGCGATTAATCATCTCGAGGGCCATTTGCTCTCGCCATTTTTCGGGCGCGAAAAAATCGCACCGAACATTTCTCTCATCGTTAGTGGCGGACACACCTTACTAGTAAAGATGCGCGGTATCGGCGATTACGAAATACTAGGTCGCACGGTCGATGACGCGGCTGGCGAGGTGTTCGACAAGGTGGCAAGACTACTCGGCCTCAGTTATCCCGGTGGGCCAGCAATTGAAGCGCGCGCAAAAAACGGTAACCCGAAAAAATTCGACCTGCCGCGCAGCATGCTGAATTCAGGGGATCTGAATTTCAGTTTCAGCGGATTGAAGACGGCGGTGCGATATTTGTTGCAAAAGCCCTCTGTCGTCCCGAAGCGCGCAAACGCTGAGCGACCCCGCAAGCGTAAGGAGGACGCTCGAGAGATCCCTCGCTTCACTCGGGATGACAGCGTCGTGAACGACCTCTGCGCTTCCTTCCAACGAGCGGTAATCGATGTCTTGCGGGAAAAAAGTATACGAGCACTGCGACAAACTAACTCGCGCACGCTGACGTTGAGCGGCGGCGTTAGTTGCAACTATACGCTCCGGGAAGATTTACTCGCGATATGCGAAAAAAACGGAATCGAATTTCTTGTCGCCGAGCCCTGGTTGTGCACCGACAACGCGGCCATGATCGCGTTCGCTGCGTTGTTGCGACTCCAATCTGGGTTGCAATCTGAAGTGACTGATGAGATCGATCCGAACCTCGCGCTGGCCTGAAGAAGGGCCACACGGTTCTTGCGTGCATTGCTCGGCATCCTGCCAAGCAAGTCCGGGTAGCACAGGCGCCTCGCGTGTTGGTTTCGGCGTCCCGCCGAAACAGTCTTTTCTGAAAATGCAATTGCAGACCTTAGTGACGTGCCAGGGAAAGTCCGCGATCGCGAGACGCGTACGCTACCCAGAATCAGTATTCGCGCGCTAAAAGATAATTCGCCAACTCGCGCAGGGGTTCTGCTTCCCCGCCGAAGATTTTCAACGCGCTCTGCGCATTTTTCGTCAGGCGCCGCGCTTCGGCACGCGAAGCGTCGATTCCAATCACCGCCGGATAGGTAGCCTTTTGGGCAGCGACATCTTTCCCGGCGCTTTTACCGAGTTTCTCGGTCGTTTGCGTGACATCGAGAATGTCATCGATCACTTGGAAAGCCAGACCGAGCGAATATCCAAACTTCGTTAGCGCACGCAATTTTTTTGCATCGGCGTTTGCGCTCATCGCTCCGAGACGAATTGAGGTTGTAATCATCGCGGACGTCTTATTTTCGTGAATGTAACGCAGTTCATCGCGCGAAACTTTTTTCCCTTCCGCTTCGAGATCGGCCACCTGACCGGCAATGAGTTTGCGGCTGCCAGCTGCGACCGCGATCTCGCGCAGAATTTCAGCCATCGAATAACGGCGTGTTGGTCTCGTGCGAGCGGCGATTTCAAACGCGACCGTCAACAACGCATCGCCGGCAAGGACCGCGATGCCGTCACCGAAAACTTTGTGGCAGGTAGCCCGGCCACGGCGGAAATCGTCGTTGTCCATGCTCGGCAGATCATCATGGACCAGCGAATAAGTGTGGATGCATTCCATGGCGCATGCCGATGGAAGAGCAGCAGTGGCTTTTCCCCTGCAGCCTTCGGCGGCCGCAAGACAAAGAATCGGGCGCAATCTCTTGCCGCCCGCGAAAAGCGAATAACGCATCGCTTTGTGGATCGTAGGCGGTGCCGCAGTTTCCTTGGGCAGAAATCGATCCAGCGCGCGGTCGATCAAGCGCTGGCGTGATTTCAGGTACGCAGTCAGGTCCACGAGGCTAAAAATAAGGACAGGATTAACAGGATTATGCAGGATTACAAAGGCAGAAGGCTTCGCTCCGTAATCCGGTAAATCGTTTTAGTCCTGTCAATCCCGTCAAAAGAAAGTTAGGTTGATTCTATCTAACAAAGAAAACTCCTAAGCTTTGGGCGGCTAGCGGGTTAAACTGGTAAACAAATGCGGGACGGTGACGCAAACGCGGAACGGATGCGGATGCCGCTGCGACGATTTGAGCTTCCGCTCTTGCAATTCGCGACGCGAATCACCGGCGACCGAGAACGGGCGCGCGATATGGTGCAGGAAACGTTTGTGAAATTTCAAAACAACGGGGCTTTCCAGAACCCGGAGCCGGCAACCTGGCTCTTCACCGTCTGTCGTAACGGAGCGCTCAATGTTGGCCGAAAGGAAAGGCGGATGCAGTATCTCGACGAGAAGTTGATCGATGCGGGCGAGATCGACGCCGGGCACACGGTGACTGCTTTCTATGAAGTGGTGCCCGCGGAAGCGAGTGCGAATGCAGCGGCGAGGATGCCGCCGCTGGACTCGCGCCAGTATGGGTCCAATACGACCCATTCCGCCCAAGAATCTAACGAGATGTTGACGGTAAAACTGCGCTACAAGAAACCGAATGACGATAAGAGCGAATTGGTTAAGCAGACGGCGGTGGATGAGGGCAAGCAGTTCGCCAGTGCGTCCCCTGATTTCAAATTTGCCGCAGCGGTGGCGGAGTTTGGAATGCTGTTGCACGAATCCGAATTCAAGGGAAACGGAACGGTCGGCGCGGTGCTGGAGTGGGCGCAGGAAGGGCAAGGTACTGATGTGAATGGTTACCGCGCCGGGTTTTTTGACGTGATGCGAAAAGCACAGGCGCTGACACGAGGTTAAAATCGCTATAAGCGTTAAATCAGTTTAACGGCTTAACGCCTTTCAAATATTCTCCGCTGTCTCCGTCGTCGCCACAGGTTTCACCCGCATGGCAAGGAATGCGCCGAACAACAGGATCGCCGCGCTGCAAATTTGCGCGACGGTGAGGCGTTCGTGAAAGATCGAGGCCGAAAGCAGCACGGCCCCGAGCGGACAGAGCAGTTGCAAGCTCTGGGCAAGTGCGACCCCGATTTCCTGAATGGCGACGTAGTAAAGGACGTGGGCCATGGTGATACAGGTGACAGCGGAGATGGCGAGAATTAGATTTACGAGGCAGGTGACGTGCACCGGTGTTGCAACATTTCCAAAAGCGCAGGTCAGCGGGAAAAGCAGGCTCGAAGTGATTAAACTAACAAGGCCAAAACTGCGGATCGACCCGAGCTTGGCGGACGGACGTTTAACGAGCACACCGTAGAGCGCCCAGCAGGTGGTAGCGACAAAAGCAATCAACAGCCCTCGAATGGCAACGTGGCCGGTATCAGTCACAGGCTGAAACCAAAAAACGCCGACGGCTCCGAGCAATCCCAATAACGTCCCGAACTGGAATTGCCATTGCCGGAGAATGTGCCGCTCTTCCGGAAAGAAAATGAACGCGAGCAACGCGGTCATGATTACCGAAGAACGCGTGAAAATCGCGTAGACACCTGGGCCGATGTAGAAGACCGAGACCGTCTGGGCGATTGTGCCCAAACATCGTAGTAACGCAGCAGGTAAAACTGAAACAGTGACGGAAGCGACCAAATGACAACAGTGGCGAAGAGAGCCAGGTATCCGCGCGAAATGCTGGGCCTTCCGGAGCGGGGTGGGACGGGCGGGGTAGAAGATAAAATTTCCACAGCATTGGATTTTACTGGCTAGCCGGCCTTTATCGCGCAATAAGATAGTTGCTGGAGGAGAACGCCATGACCATTTCAAAATATCTATCGATCACAGCAATCGTTTTTGCCCTCACCATTCCCAGACAGGAAGCGAAAGAGACCGGTGACACGAGTAGTGAACACAACAACAAGGGCGTCGAACTTGCGCAACAACACCAGTACGAAGCAGCCATCAATGAGTTCAATCTTGCGATTAAGGCCAATCCAAAAAGCGCCAAAGCTTACGTGAACCGCGGCAGCATCTTTCGGGCGATGCACGCCCAGGCCCAGGATCAGCAATACGACGATGCGATCAAAGATTTTACCAAAGCAATCGAGATCGCCCCCAAAGACCCGTCCGGATATCTGGAACGCGGGCAGACGCTGGTCATGCAAAAACAATATACCGACGCGTTGACGGATTTAAATAAGGCAGCCGAGCTGAAACCGGACGACATGATGGCGATACGCCTGCGCGGATTCGCTGAGATTGGATTGGGTGACTGGGACAAAGCGGCTGCGGATTTTACGACGGCTATACAAAAAGATCCGAATGACGCGCAGGCCTATGAGCGCCGTGGATTCGTTTATCGTAGCCAGAAAAAGTTCAACGAAGCGATCGCCGATTACGACAAAAGTCTGGAAATCAAGCCAGATCCAGACGTTTACACGAAACGCGGCTACACCTACGTCACTTACCTGCAAAATTACGAAAAAGGGATAGCCGATTATCAGCAGGCCCTGAAAATTAATCCCAACGACTACGATACGCAGCAGCGTTTGCAATATGCGCAGGCGGCCCTGGCCGGCAAGAATGCGCCGCCCGCCGCGGCCACGCCGGCGTCGACACCGGAGCCCGGTTTGTTCACCCCCATGAACATCGGGATTGCACTGGCAGTACTGTTAGTTGTGATTGGGATAATTTTCGTGATCATGCGCCGCCGTGGCGGGAGCGACGAGGAGCCCACTGCCGCCGGTCCGATCCGGTAAGAATTTGCTTTGACAGGGCAGGCCCGGCTGATAGTTTGCGGCTGCTTTTTGCTGGACGAAGCGGTCCCAAGGTCGTTCAAACGGCGGCTCTGGGACTTTTGCTTCTCTGGCGTGAGCGAAACCGGTTCGCCCATGTAGCTCAGTTGGTAGAGCACGTCCTTGGTAAGGACGAGGTCACCGGTTCAATCCCGGTCATGGGCTCCAGTGAGTCCAGCCAGCAGGAAGCAATAGTTTTATTTAACAAAGGATAACGACAAATGGCCAAGGAAGCATTTAAACGCGACAAGCCGCACGTGAACGTCGGCACGATCGGACACGTTGACCACGGTAAAACTACCTTAACCGCAGCCATCACCACCGTGCTCTCGAAGAAAGGAATGGCTGAAGTGCGCAAATATGAAGATATCGATAACGCGCCGGAAGAAAAAGAGCGCGGCATCACTATCAACACCGCGCACGTGGAATATCAAAGCGATAAACGGCATTACGCCCACGTCGATTGCCCCGGGCACGCCGACTACGTTAAGAACATGATCACCGGCGCGGCGCAAATGGACGGTGCCATTCTGGTTGTTTCCGCGGCCGACGGCCCGATGCCACAGACCCGCGAGCACATCCTACTCGCTCGTCAGGTGGGTGTGCCGGCCATGGTCGTTTTTCTGAACAAGACCGACATGGTTGATGATCCAGAACTACTAGACCTGGTGGAAATGGAAGTGCGCGACTTGCTCACACAGTATGAATTTCCCGGAGACAAAATCCCGATCGTGAAGGGTAGCGCGCTGAAGGCACTCGACGGTGATGCCGAGCAAGAGAAGCAGGTGCTCGCGCTGGTTTCCGCAATTGATGATTACATTCCAGTGCCGGATCGGCCGGTTGATCAGCCATTTCTTATGCCGGTGGAAGATGTGTTCAACATCGAAGGTCGCGGCACCGTTGCGACCGGTCGCGTCGAGCGCGGAGTGCTCAAGAAGATGGAGGAAGTCGAAATCGTCGGCATCCGTCCCACCGCGAAAACGACCGCCACCGACATCGAGATGTTTCGTAAACTTCTCGATGAAGCCCGCGCCGGCGACAACGTTGGCGTGCTTCTACGTGGCACGAAGAAGGAGGAGATCGAGCGCGGTCAGGTTATCGCCAAGCCCGGCACAATCAAGCCGCACAAGAAGTTTAAGGCGGAAGTATACGTTTTGAGCAAGGAGGAAGGCGGCCGTCACACACCGTTCTTCACCAATTACCGGCCGCAATTCTATTTCCGCACCACCGATGTCACCGGACAGGTTAAATTGCCGGATGGCGTGGAAATGGTCATGCCGGGCGATAACGTGGCGATTGAAGTGGAATTGATCACTCCGATCGCGATGGAAAAGACGATTCGGTTTGCGATTCGCGAGGGCGGAAAGACGGTTGGCGCGGGTCGCGTCGCCGAAATTCTGGATTAAGACAACTTCCTCTGACGACTTGAGGGAACGGCGAGGAAGAGCAGATTACGAGGAGGAAGAAAAAGCCTTACGCCAGTAGCTCAATTGGTAGAGTAGCGGTCTCCAAAACCGTCGGTTGGGGGTTCGAGTCCCTCCTGGCGTGTTGGCCGAAGCCGCGTTAAAACGTTAAATGGTTACAGCGTTAAAGCGACGAAAAAGGGAAGCGCCGGTTCGCTGCTCGCTTCAACTCTTCAACTCTTCAACTCTTCAACGATCATGTTAACAAAAACGAAAAACTTCTTTAACGAAGTAAAGGTGGAGCTGCAAAAGGCTTCATGGCCATGGGATCCTAAGGAGAAGGGATTCAAGAAATACAAAGAGCTCTTTGATTCCACCGGCATGGTCATCATCTCGATGCTCTTGTTAGGCGGTTATGTTGCCTTCTGCGATTTCATTCTCGTTAACGTCGTCCATTTCTTTACCCGCATTCACTAGTTGTATGGCACAGGTACTCGCAGCGAAGGATCAGTGGTTCGTTGTCCACGTGCTTTCCGGGCAGGAGAACAAGGTCAAGGATAATATCGAGAAGCGCGTCAAGACCGAAGAAATGAGCGACGTTATTTACGAGGTGCTCGTTCCCACCGAACGCGTCTCGGAGATCAAAAAGGGTAAGAAAAGCGAGACCACTCGAAAATTTTTTCCCGGTTACTTGATCGCGAACATGCATCTGCTCGACGAAAATAATCAGCTGGTCGATCGCACCTGGTATTTTATTAAAGACACCCCGGGGGTGATCGGCTTTGCCGGGACCAAGGACAAGCCCATCCCGATGCGGCAGTCAGAGGTCGAATCGATGCTGGCGCAGATGAAAGAGCGCAAGGAAAAGGTGAAGCCAAAGGTTTCATTCGAGGTCGGCGAAACAGTGAAGGTTGCCGATGGACCGTTCCAAAACCAGAATGGTATCGTCGAAGAGATCGACCCCGAACGCGGCAAGCTCCGCGTCTCCGTCACTATCTTTGGCCGCTCCACACCGGTCGAGTTGGAGTATTGGCAGGTAGAACGCGGCTAAGATCACCATCAATTAACTCTCAACTTTTTCGATGGCAAAAGAAGTAGTAGCTCAGATTAAACTGCAAATTCCGGCCGGCCAGGCTAACCCTGCGCCGCCCGTTGGAACCGCGCTCGGTCCACGCGGCGTCAACATCATGGCTTTCTGCAAAGAATTTAACGCTGCCACCCAGAAACAGGCCGGCGACATCCTTCCAGTGGTCATTACCGTTTTCAAAGACAAGTCATTCACTTTCATTACCAAGAGCCCGCCAGCGGCGGTCTTGCTAAAGAAAGCGGCAAACATCGCCGCCGGTTCCAAGGAACCTAACAAGACGAAGGTCGGTAAAGTAACGCGCAAACAAGTCATGGATATCGTTAAGACAAAGGCAAAGGATTTGAATGCGCGCAACGATGAAGCCGCCTTTCGCATCATCGCCGGCACCGCGCGCCAAATGGGGCTCGAGATCGTCGATTAAATTTTAACCGCGGATTGAAATTCTTGGAAGTTAGGCATCCAACGCAAGTCCGGCTCGGACCCTGACTCGGCCGGCGGGCTTCTAGCCGGCCCTTCTATAAGAATCGATTCTCGCGCATTTTGTCTCACTTCTACTTTTTGGCAGTATTGCGTTTCGAGCGAACTTCGCCTCAGCGATCTTCGCCGCCGGCAGAGGCGGGGCCAATATCTCGCCATTTCCATCAGCAGGAGCGCGCAAACGCTGCTTTCGAAGAGCGAAGCGATTTGATTTGCAGAACCCCAAATAGTCTTTGACCGCGGATTTCACGGATTGGGCAGCTTGCTCGAGTATCCGACGATATCGACGAACAATATGTGAGCTATCTCCAGCGCAACCTCCTGCCCGATCTCCCTAGCCATGGCGGACTCAGCGTATAACAAAACCGTAAAAAGCTGGCGATCTTAATCCGTTTCGGCCGCCAACACTATTTTGCCACCGGAACCTCACCATTTTTGCCCAGGTACTCCCACTTCTGCAGCGCAATTGGAACGTTGCCATTCTTCCAGACGAAATCGTGAAAGATCCGAAGATTAAACTTGTCGCCTTGCTGTAGTCGCGCTTCAGCCAGTAATCGCGTGATCTGGAGCTTGCCGATCTGATAGGTTAACGCTTGCCCGGGACCGGTAGAAAAGGCGATCGCTTCCTGGCGCGCTGTTTGTCCATCCATTGGCACTTTTTGTTCGAGGTATTTAGCTGCCTCTTCTAACGAGAACTGGCCGAGGGCGAGTTTCACATCTACCTCAACGCGTAGCGCACGCAGACGCATGAAATTGTAAATGATCTCGCGACTGTGCGGGCTGTCGTCGAACAAGCCGGCCTGCAACATCATCTCCTCGGCGTAAAAACCAATTCCTTCGTTGGCCCCGGAGTCATAGTAATGCCGGCGGATCGGATCTTCGTGTTTCCAGGAAAGGCAGAGCTGAAAATAATGACCGGGAATTCCTTCGTGCACGATGATCGGCCGCGGGTCTTGCGCAGTAGCGCGCCAGAAATAACCAAGATTGCCTGAAGGTTGAGGCACATAACGCGTGCAATTCTCTTTCAGGCGAGAAGGAGAGGTGAAATCATCGTTTTCGCCGAAGCCCAGATTTTCCAGGTATTTCGGCATCGGCCGGAGGGTATAATGCTGCAACCAGCCAGGCACGGTAAGAATACCGTGCTTCTCGAGGAACTCCCGAATCTGGAGTTCTTTCGCCGCCGCGTCCTTAATCCAGCTATCGGTATCTTTCGCTAGCTCAAGCGGTGGGACATTTTTGTTGCGCTCTTTCTCGTACGTTTCAAACGCAACCGCGCGATTCCATTCCTGCTGGCCCATTTCCAGAATTTGTTCGGGCGAGTAGGGATAGAGCGCGACGTTTTTAAGAAAGAAGACGTAAGCATCGCGACCGAGGGCCGTTTCTTTTGGCGCCGACGCCAGCCGATCATTCAAGTTCGCGTGAAAATGTTCGAGCGCATCAGCCGCCCGATTCGTTGCCTCACTCAACTCCTTTTCACCGAGGGTTGTAGCGGGTCGCAATGATTCAGCCATTTTGCGCAGGCGCTCGCGCACGCCCTCGAGCGCTTCAATGGCCACGGTCACAAACGGTCTTGGTGCCTTGTCGAGATTCTCCGCCCCCTGTTGCAAGATTGACGGAACGTTCTCGATGCGTGTGAGAATCTCGCGACTCCTGGCCTGATCGTAGGGTGCGGGAACTGTCAGTGCCTCCACAATCGGCGTGAGAGTTTGTTCGAGGTAAAAGTTCGGATCCCGTTTCCAGCGCGGATTCACCTCCAATTCCCAATGCACTCGTGAGAGCGCCGAACCGATCAATCGATAATCAACCTGCTGCGGGATCGACCAACTGCTCGGATCGATCTTCTGGTAACGTGCGTCGAATTCCTTCAAGTCGCGAGTGCGTTTATCGATCCCGGCCGCCGACCAGTCACGCACACCGCCTGGACGCTCGAGCCGATTTACGTCGTCTGCGGTAAAGGGCGCGTAATTCTCTCGCCAAGTCCAAAAGTCGTTAGCAAGTTTGTCGAGCGCGTCGGTAGAAGACTGCGCTTGCCCCCGCATCGCACACGGGCAGAGAAAAAGAAGGATCAACCATTTTCGCATCTTGCAGATCGATTTGTGGGAAACTTCTTTGCTTGTCAATTGTCGCCAGCGTTGTTGGCCATTGCCAACGGTTGAATCTTGTCGAAATGACGGGCCACTTCTTCGCGGAAAACCCGAGCCAGATTCGGATCATGCCAGATAATCATGTCGGTATCGTTTTTCTTGTGATCATCGTTCTGCCAGCCTTCATTCCACCAGCAAAAGCCGAGGAGCGCTGGCCATTTCCCCGAGAAAATTTCGTCTAGCGCACCCCGCGCCCATTCCGCGGCGTTGCAATGTTTGTTGTGCAGGTCGCAACCAAACTCCGCAATGATAATCGGCTTGCCCGGTGCGATTTTGACCAATCGCGGGTATGCCTCACCCAGCTTGAAAGCGAAACTTTCTGTCCCGTCCCTGGTGCGCGGGGTCGTTGGACCGTAAACACTAAGCGCGACCCAATCGCAATAATTCTCGCCGGGAAAATAGGTTTCGAACGCATTCCATTTTTGCTCCGGCTCATCGAACCAGTTCACGTGCCAGACCCATTGCACGTTGTCGGTACCTTCGTTGCGTATCAAGTCAACGATGTGGCGGTAAGCGGCAATATACTTCGCCGGCCCAGTCCTGGCTCCGCCATTCCAGGCGCCGTTCCAACTGAACCACTTCCCGTTTGGTTCCGTCCCCCATTCCACCAACAACGGTGTTCTGAAATCTCTCGCGCCACGTGCCCAACCACGGAGATCGGCATCAAATTTGCCCGCGATAATTTTATCCAGCGAAAAAACTTTCTCGGCGTGATTCTGATCAACATCAGAACGCAACATTAGGCGCAGAAAAGGAATTTTCCCGAGCTGACGAATCGACGAACAAATCCCTTCCGGAAAGTTTCGTGACTCAAACCAATTATCCGAAAAGTAAACCCAGGTCGTTTTCGCACCGACCGTTTTCTCGTACTGCTCGACATCCCGAGGTGAGAAATCATGCTCGGTCGGATCATGTGAATCGGTACCGACGCCGCCGAAATAGAATCCGTGATAAAGCTTTCCCGTCGGCGGTAGCGCGATCGGTGCGGCATGAACGAGCGCAACCGAAAAAAATATAATGATGGCGCACCGATATTCCATCAGCGCACTGTAGCGGCGGTTATGACCGCCGAAAGGATCAATCAACGAGACCGCCGCTGCAGCCGGGGACCGCGTGGCTGGTCCTGCCTTTCCCTATCAACTCGATGTCGCGTCGCGCAAGTGTTTGATCCGATCATGTACGCTCTTCACCTTTTCGTACTGGCGCGAAATGATTTCGCGGACCGGCCCGGTGAGATCCTCATCCTCCAGCGCTTCTTCGTATTCATGAACCGCCGAATCCTCCCCGCGCTCGCACTCCTCCAGAATGGCGTGATCATCGTGTTTGGCGATTGCGCCCTTAAGACTGATCCACGACCGATGGAGTGCACCAGCGGTGCTGCCGCTGTCCTCGGGTTTACTTTCGCCTAGTGTCACGGCTTCGCTTTGAAGTTCGCCGACAAAACGCGCACGCTGCAACGAACATTCGTTGAACAAAGATTTAAGTTCCGAATCTTCCACCGCCTCCGCCGCCTGACGAAAACCTTCCTGTCCGTCCTTCAGTGTCTCGATGAGATCGTTAATTGTCGATATCGTTTCCTTCTGTTGTGCCATACTAATGTTTCGCACGCCGTTCGGGATTCGCGTTCATTTCTTGCCAAGTCGGATGGGAGTCCGTAGTTTTTTCCATGAATACAAAAGGGAAAGACCTAACAAAGGAACCGCCGCGCAGTCCGAAAACGCGGGTGGGCGGCTACACCATTCTGGGGCGCACGATCGACAAATGCCGTGCGCTGCTTTGGGGGAATATCGGCGAATACCATTTTGATTGTCCGCTTGATAACATGCTGTTTGGGTTCAAGGGCGTTAAGGGCGACGACTTTAAGGCGTTCGTCGAAACCGGGGCCAACGATGAGGAGATTGCCAAGTGGCTCAATCACAACGGCATTCCGAAAGGCGAAAAAGAAAAGCAAGCCTGGAATGAGGAAGTGATGAAGGTAAATTTTTACCACAATCCGGAGAAACGCGAGTGGTACGTCGAGCAATTGAAACCGCTCGGTCTCGATCCAAAAACGACGCCATTGTTCGATTGGTTGGAGACTGACGACAAAGTCAGCTACAAAAAAGCGGCGTAACGTTCGCTAATAAACTGCAAAACTGGAGGGGGGCGCGCGCAGTCGTGCCTCTTCCTCCTTAGTGGGCTCCGCCCTCTTTTCTGAGTCATCCTGGCCGGAGCCCTGTACCCTCCACTTAGGCTTCGAAAAACGAATTCTCGTTGTCACATGGACATCTCACTGAAACCACAGCACTTGAATCGTTATCGCCAGATTGCGTGGCTATTAGCGAAATACGGTCGCTCAGATTTGGTGAAGCAAACGGGGTTGGAGAGCACTTTGGAAGCACAGCAACCAACGCCGCCGAAGCAAGCAGCTAAAGCGGACGAATTGGCGGCAGACTTGGAGTCACTTGGCCCAACTTTCGTGAAACTTGGACAATTACTGTCCACCAGGGTGGAATTGCTCCCCCGCTCTTATCTCGACGCGCTTTCGCGTTTACAAGACGAAGTCGAGCCATTCGGTTTCGGCGAGGTCGAGAAGATTGTCACCACGGAACTTGGCGTCAGAATATCGAAGGCATTTGTCGACTTCGAATCCGCACCAATGGCGTCGGCTTCGCTGGGACAGGTACATTTGGCGCGGTTGCGAGACGGCCGAGCCGTGGCCGTGAAAGTACAACGCCCGAATATTCGCGAGCAAATGGTGGAAGATCTCGATGCGCTGGCGGACATCGCGGAGTTTCTCGACAATCATACCGAGTTCGGTCGGCGCTACGAGTTCACCCGCATGCTGGATGAGTTGCGAAAAAGTTTAATGCGCGAGCTCGATTATCGACAGGAAGGTCAGAATCTCGCGGCTTTTCGAGAACAACTCAGGGATTTCCCGCACCTTATCGTCCCGGCACCCATCGCCGACTACAGTACTTCACGAGTGTTGACGATGGAATATGTGCCGGGCACGAAAATCACGAAGATGAGTCCGCTGTCGCGGATGGAATTCGATGGTGAAATCCTTGCCGAAGAACTTTTTCGCGCCTATCTGAAACAGATCCTGGTCGATGGATTTTTCCATGCTGATCCGCATCCGGGCAATGTTTTCATTACGCCCGATTATCGAATCGCCTTGCTTGATCTTGGAATGGTCGGGCGCATCATGCCGCGCTTACAGGAAGATTTGCTGCAATTGCTGATCGCGATTTCCGAAGGTGACGGCGAAGACGCATCGCAGATTGCGATAAAAATCGGGCAACCCCGCCGCGAATTTGATCAAACGGAATTCACCCGCCGCATTTCCGAAATCGTGGCCCAGCAAAAGACGGCCACGGTCGAGGAAATGCAGGTGGGCCGGTTAGTTCTGGAAGTAACCCGATGCGCGGCCGAATCCCAGATCCGTGTGCCGCCTGAACTAACGATGCTTGGGAAGACTTTGCTCAATCTCGATCAGGTCGGACGTGCACTGGCGCCGCAGTTCGACCCGAACGCAAGCATTCGGCGCAATACCGCGGAGATTTTGCGACAACGAGTCGTCAAAACCTTATCGCCCGGAAACCTGTTCAGTGGCGTGCTGGAAGTAAGAGATTTGCTTCAACGCCTGCCGGCGCGTTTAAACCGTTTCTTCGATGCGCTGGCCAACAATGAATTCAAGGTCTCAGTGGACGCCATCGATGAGAGGACATTGATCGTCGGCTTTCAGAAGATTGCGAATCGCATCACTGTCGGCTTGATCATCGCCGCACTCATCGTTGGCGCGGCATTGCTCATGCGGGTCGAAACCAGTTTTCGAATCTGGGGTTACCCGGGCCTGGCGATCATCTTTTTCATCTGTGCGGCCGGGGCTGGAATTGTCCTATTACTCAACATCTTGTTCTACGACAAATCGAAACACGATTGAGTTAGTTAGCCGTCGTCCCTAGCGCGCCACTCGCCTGCCGAGCCGTAGCTTACCTGATCCCGTTGCGTAAGCTAAAAGATGTTATAGCTAGATCCCTCAGCTTTTGCTGGGGATGACCAGAGCCGAAAATCCAAGCCGATCTACGTCCTGATGATAGGCGGTGGCTCGTCCTCCGTTATTCCGGTATCGATGCCTTTTTGCAAGCGGCTGTGGCTGCTGCCGTAGAAGAAATAGATGGCGAGTCCGATGACGAGCCAGACGACGAATCGCACCCAAGTCTCCAGCGGCAGACTGAACATGAGCGCGAAGCACATAATCACCCCAAGAATGGGGAAGAGCGGCACTAACGGGACTCGAAAGGGTCGGAGCCGGTCGGGATTGGTCCGCCGGAGGACAACGACCCCAAAACAAACCAGGATGAAGGCGAACAACGTTCCGATATTTGTGAGGTCGGAAAGTGAGCCGATGTCGGTTAACATGGCGACGCCGCCAACGATAATGCCGGTCCAAATGGTGGTGATGTACGGAGTGCGAAAGCGTGCGTGAATGCGGGCGAAATATTGTGGCAGCAGTCCGTCACGTGCCATGGCCATGAAAATGCGAGGCTGCCCGAGTTGGAAAACAAGCAAGACTGAAGTCATACCTGCCAGCGCGCCGGCGCTAACGAGAGCTTGCGCCCAAGGTTTTGAAGCAAACGCCGTCGCTACCGCCGCTGAGTCGCCCAGATAGATAGTGTATTTCTTGATTCCGGTGAGAACCCCCGACATCAAGACATAAAGAAGGGTGCAAATAAAAAGGCTGGCCATCATTCCGATGGGCAGGTCGCGTTGCGGATTTTTCGTCTCTTCGGCGGTAGTCGAAACGGCGTCGAACCCGATGTAAGCAAAAAAGACAATTGCGGCTCCGCTCATCACCCCACCAAATCCGTTTGGAACGAAAGGGTGCCAGTTGGTGGGATTGACCATGAAAGAACCGAAAGCGATGAAGAAAACAACGACCGCAACCTTCGCAATGACGATAGTGGTATTAGCCCGGGCGCTCTCACGAATTCCGTAAACCAAAAGAATAGTAACGAGAACGACAATGACGAGGGCGGGCAGATTCAGCGCAATGCTGTGGCCCGCTATCACCGGCAGCGTCGTCGACGAAAAATCCTTGAGAGCGTCGCCGCCAGTCTCAATGACAGTGCGGGCAGTCTGGTAGTCAGTTATCGTCCATAGGGGAAATTTTATTCCGAATAAGCTCCCGCATAATTTGACGAAATATCCCGACCAGCCGACAGCGACCGCCATATTACCGACGGCGTATTCGAGGATGAGGTCCCAACCGATAATCCAGGCGACAATTTCACCAAGCGTGGCGTAAGAATAGGTATAGGCCGATCCTGAGACCGGAATCATCGCGGCAAGTTCGGCATAACAGAGAGCAGCAAAACCACAGGCAATCGCGGCCACGATAAACGAAAAGACAATGGCAGGACCCGCGCCGGCGCGACCAAAGGCGACATCGCTGTGACTTATCCAAGCCTGTACAAAATTAAGAAGCGGCGTCTTCCAAATGGAGGCGGCTGCCTGCTCGCCCGCCGCGGCGGTGCCGGTAAGGCCGAAAATTCCGGTGCCGATAATAGCACCGATCCCCAGCGCGGTCAGGTCCAGCGCGCTGAGGGAACGCTTCAATTGGCGCTCGGGCGCCTGCGCTTCCCGCATTAACAGTTCTGGACTCTTGGTTCGAAAAAGTGTGCCCATTCAGCTATTGCGTCGGCATTTGGGTTGCAAGCCGGCGGCATCGTCCACTTCGTAACCAAGTCGGTCAATGTTTAGTTTGCTGGCCTGCAATAAGCTACAACAGGGCCTGTGCCCGCCTCGTTCATAGTGAATTCTATCGCCGGCGTCGTCTTCAGCGCCTTCGGCTTCATCGTTTTCACTTACGGAAAACGGATGAAATATTGGACACCGATGCTTTGCGGCCTCGCCCTCATGTTGCTGCCACTCTTTGTGGCCGATCTCGCCCTCCTTATCAGCAGCGCGGTTCTGGGAACGGCCGCGATCGTTTTCCGTCATAGCTAGAGCGGCCAGCCGGCGACAAGATTTGGACTCGAATGTTGCGTGAGCGCATTCAGAGTCGACTCCCCTCTCAAACCTTCTACCTTCGTCTCAAATGGACGACCAGTCCCGCATCGTGCTCGGCGAAGCAGGCGTGTCGGCGGCGCTGGAGCCGCCGCGGCGCCGTTTCTTCTCGCGCCGGCGCAAGGAACAACCGCCCCCCTTGCCGTACTGTGAGAATTGTGGGGCGCCGATGTCTGGACCTTTCTGCGCGAAATGCGGCCAACATGCGGTCGACTATCGCCGCTCTTTTGGCCGCGTTTTCGCCGATGTCCTCGATTCATTCCTGAATTGGGACTCCAAATTCACCATGTCGCTTTGGCTGTTGATGTCGCGGCCCTGGAAATTGACGATCGATTTCCTATCGGGAAAGCGCGTCCGTCACATGCATCCACTGCGCCTCTATTTACTCGTCAGCATCGTGTTTTTCTTCGGCGTTCACGAGCTGGCGAAGCAGGCGAATCTTAATCCGAGAACACACCGCGATCTTACACCCGAGGAACGAGCGAAAGTGGATTCCAAACTCTCGAAACTTCCACCAGACATTCAAACCGAAGTCAAAAAAGATATCGACAAATCAGCCAAACCAAAATCTGAAAGCAAACCGACAGAAGATGACGGGGGCTTTCTGGAGGTCGGAACAGACAAGGATGACGCAAACGCGTCTCCTTTTGAGAAATGGCTAAGTCGGCGGGCTAAAGAAAAAATCGGGGAGCACGGAGTTAACGCTAAAGTTTTTTTTCTTGCCTTGGTGAGCAACCTGCCCGCGATGATGCTTTGCTGCATCCCGCTGTTCGCGTTCGTTTTAAAATTCCTCTACCTGTTCCGGCGTGTGTTGTACATCGATCACCTTATTTACGCGCTGCACATTCATGCCTTCGCTTATCTTGCGATCTTGTTAATTGGTTTTATCTCGGCCGGCTTGCGCCACGTGGCACCGGCCTTGAGCGGTTGGATCATGGCCGCGCTAATTGTGACTGTGATCGTGCAGCTGCTTTTCTCCATCCGGCGCGTTTATCGGCAGGGATGGTTTATGAGCGTGTTCAAATTTCTGTTCGGCGGCGTCATCTATCTTATTGTTCTCTTCCTCGCTCTTGCCGGCACTGTTCTCGTCACGCTCGCACTGCCAGCCTAAATCGCGGCGATGAGCTCTCGCGCTTTTCCCAGCGCCTCAGCGATCTTGCTCGAGTCCTTCCCGGCGCCTTGGGCATTTTCTGGCCGACCGCCGCCTTTGCCGCCAACAATCGGTGCGATCTCCTGAATCAATTTGTTCGCCTGAAATTTAGAGCTGAGTTCTTTGGGCACAACCGCAAGGAGGGCGACACGCCCGTCTGCCGTGCCTGCCAAAAAAATCGGCCCCTTAATTCTTGTCCTGAGTGCATCGCTGACGGCTTGAAGCAATTTGGTATCGGCATTCTTTACTTCGGCAACGACGTTGCCTTTGTCGGCATGCGTTGTCGCTAGTTCCTTCGCAATCTCAGCCGCCCGAGTCTTCAATTGTACCTCGCTCGCCTTTGCCCCTTTCTTTTCCCATTCCCGAACGTCAGCCTCAAACTTTTCCAGATGAGCCGCGCGCGCATCGATCACCTTCAACATCTCCGCCGTTTCGCTTCTGTCATCGAGTGCAGGCAACGCCGCAACGTCCGATTTCTTCCGCTTAAGCGTCTCGAATCTCTTCCCCTGCCGCGCAGCTTCATGAATCGCCCAGTTGCGCGCCGCTTTGCCCGCGACCGCTTCGATTCGCCGAATTCCCGCAGCGATCGCTTCCTCTCTCACAATACGAAATGGCCCGATCTCCGATGTCGATCTTACATGCGTGCCACCGCAAAGCTCCATGGAGTAGCCATTCAACCTCCTCGGCTCCCCGCCAATTTGTAAGACACGGACTTTGTCGCCGTACTTTTCGCCGAAGAATTGCTGGATCTCTTTACGCTGCCTAGCTTCCGCGTACGGAATCTCGGTCCACGAGACCGACGCGTCCTCCGCAATTTTTTCGTTCACTACCCTTTCGACATCGCGCTTTTGCTCCGGCGTCAGCGGCGCGCTCGAAAAATCAAACGTCAATTTGTCAGGTCCAACGTAGCTTCCCTTTTGCGTCGCATCGCGCGAAACAATTTCGTGCAGCGCCCAATGCAACAAGTGCGTCACAGTGTGATGTCCCTGAATCAGCTTCCTTCGATCGACATCGACCGAAACGCGCACCCCTTCGCCAGGTTCCGGCGGGCGGCCATCTATGACCTTGGCGCGATGAACGAAGATATCGCTGCGTTTTTGGGTGTCGATGACCCGAAGCTGGCCCACTTCTGTCCGATCACGTCCCGGAACATGAAGCATTCCATGATCGCCGACTTGTCCGCCCATTTCGGCATAAAGGGGCGTTTGATCGAGAACGACGGCGAGCTCTTCCGGCTTGTTTCCAGGCAAAACATTTTGAACAACCGACTCAGTTTCCAAAAAATCGTAGCCAAGAAATTTTGTTGGCATGGCCGCGATTTCTCCTTCAACTGCGATCTTCTCTTTCTTCTGAGCCTTGCGCGCGCGCGCGCGTTGCTGCTCCATCAACTTTTCAAAGCCGGCGACATCGATTGCCAATCCTCGCTCACGCGCCATCAGCTCAGTTAAATCCAGCGGGAATCCTTGCTCGTCATAAAGGCGGAACGCGAATGCACCAGAAATTTCCTTTTTGAGGTTACCTTCCGCATCGCGAAACGCCCGTCCGAAAGATTTGCGGGTCTTGTAATCGTTCGTCGCTGCTGAAAACTCTGACGCTTTGAACTCATCCTGGCCGCTGAAGCGCGAGATCGATTCAATCATCCGAACAGCTTCGTCGAACAAGTCGATTCCTTTATCGAGCGTTTTGTTAAACGATTCTTCCTCCCGGCGAATGGTTTCCTGAATCATCTTCATCTTTGAGGGGACCTCGGGAAATACGTCGCCCATGGTCTTGGCAACAACGTCCACCAGTTTGAAGAAGAACGGTTCGTGAAAGCCTAATGAACGACCATAACGAACGGCGCGCCGTAAAATGCGCCGCAAAACGTAACCCCGCCCTTCATTTGAAGGAATAATTCCGTCCGCAATCGCAAAAATGATCGCGCGGATATGATCTGCGATGACGCGGAAGGCGATATCGATCTTTTCCTGCTCGCTTTCACCGGCAGTTCCATGTTTTGGAAGGGTCGACTCATATTTTTTGCCACTGAGTTTTTCAATCCCATCGAAGATCGGGCGAAAGATGTCGGTTTCGTAGTTTGAAACTGTTCCGGAAAAATCGGCGAGATTCTTCGTGCCCTGAATGATCGCTGTCACGCGCTCGAAACCCATTCCGGTATCGACGTGACGTTGTGGCAACGGCACGAAGGTGCCGTCCGCGTTGGCGTTGAATTGAATGAACACCAGGTTCCAAATCTCAATGCACCGCGGATCGTTTTTGTTCACGAGCGATCCGCGCGTGTCGCCGTCAAGAGTAAGGTCGACATGTAGTTCCGAACAAGGTCCGCAGGGCCCGGTATCGCCCATCATCCAGAAGTTGTCGGCTTTGCCGAAACCAAGAACGTGAATCTTCGGATCCAGATCCGCATCTTGGAACAAGCGCGCCCAGTGATCGTATGCTTCCTGATCGAACTCGGCCGGTTCGCCAGCGCCTGGTTTGTAAATGGTCGCATAGAGTCGTTGCGCGGGAAATTTCCAGCGCTCAACCACAAGTTCCCACGCCCATTCGATTGCTTCCTTCTTGAAATAATCGCCAAAACTCCAGTTGCCGAGCATCTCGAAAAAGGTGTGATGATAGGTGTCGAGCCCGACATCTTCGAGATCGTTATGTTTCCCGCCGGCGCGAATGCATTTCTGGGTGTCGACCACGCGTGGCGGATTCCAGATCGGTTTTTCTTGGCCCAGAAAAATCGGCACGAACTGGTTCATGCCGGCGTTGGTAAAAAGCAAATTGGGCGCGTCGGGCAGAAGCGATGACGACGGCACGATCGCGTGCTGCTTTTCGCGAAAGAAATCGAGGAAGCTTTGACGAATCTCGGCGCCGGTCATGCCAGAATTAAACGCGACATTTAGTAAGACGCGAGAATTACCGCAATCCTCCAGGCAAAATAACTGATAGCACAGCGCTCAGCTTTTTTCTTTGGTGACGGGTGCTTCGCGCTTCCTCCGTCACCAAACTTCACCGCTTTGTCCAGCGTTGCGGTCGTCCGGCGCGACATCAACTAAGGGGAGGGGAATATCACCGGTCCAAAACGGTATGGATAAGTGAAAGCAATTTACCAATCGCCATTCAGTGAAACCAAAACATCAAAAGACCCACTTTATGTCGGCTTTTCCTGTTCACCGTCAAAAACACGCCGCCAAGTGCGTAACCGTGTTGTCGCCATTTCTGAGACACTTGAATACAGGGACCCTGGCGTTTGTGATGTTCGTTGCTCTCGCGTTTCTGAGTAACACGCACGGTAAAAACCCCGAAACCAGAGAGTCAGTTCCTTCCAAAGCTACAAAGACTGAAGTTGTCATCGATACCTTTAATTTTTCACCGCAAACTATCGCCGTTTCCGTGGGGGCCACGGTCACTTGGACTAACCATGACAATGTGGCTCATACGGTGACGAGCGCCGACAATCAGTTCAAGAAGTCGCCGGTATTGAAGGCGGGGGAGCGCTTCTCCAACACCTTCGCGACAGCAGGAACTTACTCTTACTTCTGTTCCATTCACCATCGGATGACCGGAAAGATCATCGTTAAGTAATACCAACCACTGCAGACAATATGAAATCGCTGCTTTGTTCAATTTTCGTGGAAGACTGCGCCATTTGACTATTCCGCTGGCCCTAATCATTGGCAGTTCAACCATTGCACAAGCAAAAGATAGCAGTCCGCTATTTCACGGGCCCATGAGTTCAAGAGACTCGGAGTGTCCTGGCGGATCGTCCCGAGGACACCTAACGGTCTATTTAAGGACCGATGAATCCTATGATGGCAACGCGTGGTATTTTCCTCAAAACCTTTTCGCCATCTACACGATCGACGGAAAGCTCTTTAAAAACGTCACAAGCCAACTTTGGGCGGACGAGGAAATTCCCGAGGTCGTGGCGCTGCCGGTTGGATCTTACATGGTTGCTGCTCGATCGGAGAAGGACGGATATATCCGCCTACCTGTTGCCATCAAGGCGGGTCAGCGAACGGTTCTTGACCTGGATCAGCGCGAAACTGACCGCTGGAGAATCCACGCAACGGTCAACCTGCGCAGACCGGGGTTGTGCGCGGGCCGCCAAATGTCTGATGACTACTTCTCAAGCCGCCCCATTTCCCGCGCCTGAGAGAAGTAGGCTTTCAGCCCTCTCCAGCGATTTACTACTTTTTGACAACAATCAAAGGAATATCTCACGCGGTTTCCAGTCTAGAGGAATGCAGGCCGGAGGTACCGGCGTTCTTATAAGCAACAACAACCTGAGGTACAAACATATGTTCAGAATTTTAGTCACGTTTGCGTTAATTTCCGCTTTCTTGCAGGTCGCTCCGCTTGCGAATGTAGCGACGGACGAAGAACAGAATTCGGACCACCCAGGCAACGTCGTCATCGAGTGGAATCGAACTCTTTTGGCAATCGTTCGCACGCCCGGCGCTCAGCCACCTACCGTTCACTCAACTCGCAATTTCGCGATTTTGCACGCTGCC
>QHPU01000088.1:0-9897 GCA_003219175.1 Verrucomicrobiota bacterium
TCATGGACCCGTTCAACCGCTTCGGGTTTCGTCAGAAGCAAAAGCTCGATCGCGCCCTTGAGGTCTTTGCCTTTCCAATCGCGAAAACGTTCGCCGCGATAATCGGCCTCGGTCAGACCCAGTCGCTGCAGAGTGGTCCCCATTGCGCCATCGAGGACGACGATGCGTTTGCGCAGAAGCGTAGCCAAGGGATGGGATAAGTCTGGCACAGAGGGAAAGAAACCAGTTTTCGCTCTCTCTTCAAGGAACAAATTGACGCATCATGATATGTAGATACGTGTTATACTCCTTCTTTCTCGGCCACATTCTTGTCCTTCGCAGACGCGATACGAGCGATGAACCGCGGTCACAGTGACCCTGAGCTTTTGAAAGCGCGAGGCAATTTTACGAATCGCTCTCTCGTGAATTGAGATCTTCCAAAAACGATTTGCCGGCGCCCGTCAGTTTTTCTTCCAGCCGCTTGGTGCAATCGCAGTCGCAACATGCCCAAGGCTCCGTCCCATTTTCATGCCGGCAATTGCGGCGCGAATGTGCATCCTTCACCGACAACAGGTCGAAATATTCCTCCCAATAGGGACCCTCCTCGGCGAGGGGCGGGTCGCAAAAACACGTTTCCACCCAGTGCGCCTCGCCCTTCGCGTTGACGCGCGCCGTCTCCATATCATATAGGTATTCGTCGCCGGCGATCGAGCCGCGACCAAGCGAGCCATCCGCGATCGCTTTTGCGAGCGCATCTGCGCGTCCTAATCGTACCCGCGCCTTCACCAAATAACGCATCAGGAAATCTACACCCCTACGCTCGACCATTCCAGGCCGTCCAATGTTAAGATGTGTTGCCTGGCTGTAGTCGACCTTTGCTTAGCATCTGGTTCGGAAACTTGAAATTTGGGAAGAGGAAAGAAACGGAAAAGGAATCCAATTGAAATAAGAAGTAAGAGAATGGAAGCGCTGGGTCTATTAAGGTCGCTGAGCCGCGTTCAAAAGAACACCTTCATTGCCTGCTTCCTCGGATGGACGCTGGACGCGCTCGACTTTTTCCTTCTGACGTTCGTCTTTGTCCCGATCGCACATGACTTCGACAAGACAATCCCGCAGGTTACTTTTGCGATCACTCTTACGCTGATGATGCGCCCAGTGGGCGCGTTCATTTTTGGTTGGCTCGGTGACCGATTCGGTCGTCGCATCCCGCTGATGATCGACATCGTGTTCTATTCAGTTTTGGAATTGCTGACAGCCTTCGCACCGAATTTCGCAACTTTTCTGTTTTTGCGCGCCCTTTTTGGAATCGGAATGGGCGGCGAATGGGGCCTGGGAGCATCACTGGCGATGGAATCGTTGCCGACGCATACGCGCGGCTTGTTCTCAGGAATTTTGCAGCAAGGCTATGCCTTCGGTTATCTACTGGCCGCGCTGGTTTATTGGATCGTGTTTCCACATTTTGGCTGGCGCGGATTGTTTGTTGTCGGCGCGCTGCCGGCGCTACTCGTTATTTACATTCGCGCGCACGTGCCAGAATCCCCGGTATGGGAACGCAAGCGCGCGAGCGGGAAATCCTCGCGAATCGATCTGGGGCGTTTCATTCGCGAACACTGGCTTCTCTTGATTTACGCGGCCCTGCTCATGACCGCGTTTAATTACATGTCGCATGGCACGCAGGATCTCTATCCAACGTTTCTGGAAAAACAGCGCGGGTTCGGAGTTAGCGAAAAATCGATGATTACTATTGTCTACGCCTTCGGCGCCATCGTTGGCGGTGCAGTAGTTGGTTTTCTTTCGCAGAGGTGGGGCCGGCGTCGCTGCATCATACTGGCAGCCATTTGCGGAATATTCTTAATTCCCGCCTGGATCTTGGCGCCCGGCACCGCGCTCCTTATCGCCGGTGGATTTCTTATGCAGTTCATGGTGCAAGGCGCGTGGGGTGTCGTGCCGGTGCATCTAAACGAACTTTCGCCGGGTGAGTTTCGCGGAACGTTTCCGGGATTGGCTTATCAACTTGGAAACTTCGCCGCTGCATATGCCGCGCAACAACAAGCCTGGTTGGCCGAGCGTTTCCACGGAACAAACGGAAAGCCGAATTATGCCTTAACGATGGCAGTGGTGGAATGCCTCGTTTTTCTCACCATTATTTTTCTGGCAGCGATCGGTCCGGAAAAACGCGGACGGGAATTCTAAGAGAAGTATCCTCTAGCCGCGGCCGCCGACCGTGGCCTAAGAGGCAACTAGCCCGGCGCGCCCACTTTAGTATCCGTGTCCGATCAGGGTTGGCGGCGCCAGGCCGGGTCCTTCGCCCGGGGGGGGCAGCAGCGGCTTCGGCTGACGCCTCGCCGGCGGTGCCTGCGGCTGCGGTTGCGGCTCTTCATTTGCGACCGTCGCGGTTTCGGCCGCACGATAAGCGCCTGAACCGTGGCGTTGCTCTGTAATGGCTTGCGCGATTTTGTCAGCCAAAAGTTCGCGATACTCTCCGTTCCTCGCTTCGTGACCTTCCGAGCGGTTACTCAAATAACCGCATTCCACCAATACCGCTGGATAAACTGCCTTACGTACCACGCGGTAATCGGCGGTATGCACACCGCGATTAACCGCGCCTTTGATCGAGCAAAGCCGATTCTGGATGTTTTGCGCCAGTTCTGCCGCATACGGTGATCGATAGTAGGTCTCAAATCCTTTTACCCCGCGCCGTCGCGAATCATTGAAGTGAATGCTAACGAAGACCGAATTCGGCGTGCTGTTTTCAATATCGACGCGCGTGTCGAGTGGAATGAAAACATCGTCCGTTCGCGTCATCACCACGTTGAACTGGGATTCGCGCAATCTTTAATTGCTGCTGCGGTGGCGAGACTGTTCGGCATCCAGCAAGAAAGAGCGCGCCGACCGCGACGAGGATTCCCCAATCCCGACCCTGCATTGCGATTGATAAGCGAAGCGCATTACGGTGACAAATTTTGCGAAAAAAAGATGCCGCTGCACCGTGATGATGCAAAAACCGCTTGTTTTTAGCGTGACCAGATTTAAAGGCGTGTCTCACGTGTATGCGACTTAAATTAGTAGCAATTCCTGTGCTTTTGGCCCTCGTTCTGGCGGGCTGTAATAAGAAACAAAGAGCCCAAACCATCGGTGAGGGATCGACCCCGGCCCATGGCGCTTCGGCCGCGCCCGCATCGCCTCCGCCAACTGCGGCGCCGGTCGCGACTGCGACGGCACCGGCAAAAGTAGCGATCGATCAGACCGCTCAGGTCATTGTTTACGGCTACCATCGCTTCGTCAATCAGGTGCGACGGCCTGATACCGAAATCACGCCCCAAATGTTTGAGCAGCAAATGCAGGAGCTGAAAAATCGCGGTATCAGCGTGATCGGGATGCAGGATTTTCTGGCCTGGAAAAGGGGCGAGAAAAATATCCCGCCGCGGTGTGCGATTGTTACCTTCGACGACGGCTGGAAGTCACAATACGACGTGGCCTGGCCGATTATGAAAAAGTTCGGCTACCCGTTCACTCTTTTCATCTACACTGAGGGAATCCGCGGCGGGCATTTTAAGAAAAAACTGAGCCCCCCTGAATACGAACAATGGCTCCAAAATGAAGTAGGCCGCTGTAAAGAGACGCTCGAGCAACGGCTTGGCATCAAGGTCAATTGTTTCGCCGTTCCCTACGGATTCTACAATCAGCACATAAAAGAGATAGCGACGCGCGCGGGCTACGAAGCAGTGTTCACCGTTTATGGCCAGCCGATTACTTATCGCGCGGCCATGGATTCGCTCGGTCGCTATTTGATTGAAGGAAATAAGCCGAAGGTTTTTGCCGACGCAATCGGAATGATCGCGACTTCCAGTGCCGGTGGCGCGCCTGTGGCGGAGATCGGAGCCTCCAATATCGCCAGCAAACCGGCTGATGGCGAGACGATTCGTAATCCGTTGCCCCTGATCAGTGCGAACTTATCCGCTTTTGGTGCGATCGATTCCGGCACCGTTACCATGCGAGTGAGCGGTCTCGGGATTGTGTCGGCGTCGTTCGATCCGAAAACCAACACGGTTTCGTATCAAGTGACGAAGAAGTTGCGCGATAAATGCACTGTCATTGTCGAAGCAAAATCGGGCGGGAAAAAAGTGGAGGCACATTGGACCTTCGCGGTTGAAGGGACCGGAACGCCAGGGGCAGGGACGAGTCCCTCGCCGACACCCAAAAAATAGAAACCGCGGTGCAGGCGATTTCTTCCGGTAGCGCACGCGTCTCGCGTATTGGTTTCGGGGTCTCGCCCAAACAATCTTAACCCACCTGGAATTGACGCATGTTTTCTCAGCTCGGCGATAAACTTCAGGACATCTTCAAGGACCTACGCGGTCACGGCACGATCAGCGAGTCGAACATTAACGATGCGCTGCGGCAGGTCCGCCTTGCATTGCTCGAGGCGGATGTCGACTTCCAGGTTGCGAAAAGTTTTGTCGCGCGCGTAAAGGAAAAAGCTCTGGGTGAGGAAGTCTTGCGCAGTATCACGCCTGGCCAACAAATCGTTAAGATTTTTCATGATGAGCTGACGGTTTTACTCGGCGGCGGCGCGGCCCCGTTGAATCTGGAAAAGCCGGCGCGCATTTTGATGGTCGGATTGAACGGCGCAGGAAAAACCACGTCAGCTGCCAAACTGGCGCTGTTATTGAAAAAGCAGGGTCATACCCCGCGCCTGGTCGCGATGGATTTGCAGCGTCCGGCGGCGATCGAACAACTCGCTACCCTTGGCAGACAGATCGACGTCCCGGTTTTTACCCCGCCACCTAACGAGAGGGATGTAATGCGCGCGGCTGCGATGGCGCTCGATGATCGACATCTTGATGGAGGGGCGAGGTCCCGCGAGCCCGCCGCGGTCAGCGCCCGTGGCTTCAGCGTCGACATTTTCGATACTGCGGGTCGGCAGGAAATCGATCAGCCTCTTGTCGAGGAACTCAAACGACTGCGCGATTTCCTGCAGCCGCAGGAAATTTTGCTCGTGGCAGATGCGGCGACTGGTCAGCAAGCGGTCAGCGTCGCGACCCACTTCAACGACGCGCTCCAGATCACCGGAATTGTTTTGACCAAGCTCGATGGCGACGCCCGCGGTGGCGCAGCGCTTTCGATGCGCGAAGTGTCGCATCGCCCGATCAAATTCGCGGGCGTCGGCGAAAAGCTCGATCAGTTTGAAGTCTTCGTGCCGGACCGACTGGCTGGCCGGATTCTCGGGATGGGCGACATCGTTGGCCTGGTCGAAAAGGCAGCCGAAGCTGTGGATGAGGAAGAAGCGGAGCGACTGGAGCGAAAGTTGCGCACCGCGAAGTTCGATTTCAACGATTTCCTGGGGCAGTTCAAAATGATGCGCAAACTCGGCCCGCTCGAGAATATTCTTGCCATGTTGCCTGGAATGAGCAACGTCCCCGGCCTTTCGGTGGACGATAGGCAACTTCGGCGGGTCGAAGCGATTGTGCTCTCGATGACGCCGCAAGAGCGCAGCCGACCCGACATTTTGAATGCGCGCCGGCGCCAGCGCATCGCGCGTGGAAGCGGCCGCACCGTCACCGAAGTCAACGATTTGCTCCAACGTTTCAATCAGATGCGCAAGCTGATGAAGAGTGCCGGCAAAATGAAGAGGAAGTTAAAAGAGTTACAAAGATTGCATCGCTAGATTGATCCTGCCGGTTCCCGTTGTAACATAATAACCCTCCAACCTTTTAACGTATTCAAGATGGCAGTTTCAATTCGACTCCGCAGAGAAGGGGCGCTCAATCGTCCGTATTATAAAGTAGTAGTCGCCGACAAGCGCAGCCCGCGCGACGGCAAATTTCTTGAGCTTGTCGGCACCTACGATCCGAAAAAGCAGGGGCACAACAGCACGCTCAAGCTCGATCGCGTCGAACACTGGCTAGCACGTGGCGCTCAGCCGTCAGATACTGTGCGCAGCCTGATCAAGAAAAATAAGAAACGGGCTGCGAGCGCGCCCGAGGCGGCTCCGGCGTAACGGTCCACGGACTATGCGCGAATTTCTTGAATTCGTGGTCCGGCAGCTGGTCGAGTTCCCAGATGAAGCAATCATCACGGAAATTCCATCCGGCAGAACTACCATCTTTCGCCTGCAACTAAGGCAAACCGATGTCGGCCGGATCATCGGCCGGAACGGGCAGACCATTCAGTCAATTCGAGCGCTGCTCACCAGCGCCGCCGCGCGCCATAATCAGCGCGCCACGATCGAAATCGTGGAATGATTTGTCGCCCGTCAGGCTTGAGGTAGTGACGGTTCACCCGAACCGCCCGTCTCCGCGTTGTCCGTTCTGGGGAACGGGCGATTGAGGTCAATCGCCTCTACCTGCTACATTGATGCAATGCGCATCGACATCATCACGCTATTTCCTGAGATTTGCCGGACCCCCCTGGATGAAAGCATGATGAAACGGGCGCAGGAAAACGGTGCGCTCCAGCTCCACATTCATAATTTGCGCGATTGGACGAACGACAAACATCATGTGGTGGATGATGCCCCTTTCGGAGGAGGGCAGGGGATGGTGATGAAGGTGGAACCGGTTTTCAAGGCGGTCGAAGAACTGAAGATGGAAACGCCGAACGCCAAACGCCAAACATCGAATGCCGAACAAAAGGCAATTCATAGTAGAAAGCCGAAGGTGATTTTGATGTCACCGGCGGGACGGCGCTTTGATCAGGAGTTGGCAAGGCAACTTTCGGCGGAACCGCATCTGATCCTCGTCTGCGGGCATTATGAAGGCGTGGATCATCGAGTCGTTGAACATTTGATCGATGAGGAAATTTCCATCGGAGACTATGTCCTGACTAATGGTGCAATTGCGGCCGTGGTTTTGGTAGATGCAATTGTGCGGTTGATCCCTGGTGTGCTCGGGGATGAACAATCAGCCCTCGATGACAGTTTTCGAGAAGGACTCTTGGAAGCGCCGCAATACACGCGCCCCGCCGAGTTTCGCGGATGGCGGGTGCCGGAAGTTCTGCTCGGTGGAAATCACGGCGCAATCGCGAAATGGCGGAAAGAACAATCGCAAAAACGGACACGCGAAAATCGACCGGACTTGTTGCGCGAGTAAAAATCAATCGCGCAGTTTCCCTAAAATCACGCAGGCGTTGATTCCACCAAATCCAAATGAATTACTCATCACGTAATTCAACTTCGTGGCGCGTCCGTGATGCGGAACAACATCGAGATCACACGCCTCATCAGGATGTTCGCGGTGCAGAGTGGGCGGGACGTATTGATGTTCAAGCGCGAGCGCGCAAATCGTTGCTTCAATTGCTCCGGTCGCCCCCAGCGGATGCGAAGTGAACGCTTTCGTTCCGCTTACCGGAATCTTTCGCGCGTGTTCGGCAAAAACCTCTTTAATTGCGAAGGTTTCCGCTGCGTCATTCAACTGTGTCGAGCTAGCGTGCGCGTTGATGTAATCGATCTGCTCGGGAGCAAGTTTCGCATCGGCCAAAGCTTCGCGCATCGCGCGGATGCATGACGCGCCGCTCGGCAACGGCGTCGTCATGTGAAAGCCGTCGTTGTTGAGACTGTACCCGAGCAGCTCCGCGTAAACCTTGGCGCCCCGTGCGCGCGCATGCTCGAGTTCTTCAACGATAAGCGAAGCGGCGCCTTCGCCGATGACGAAGCCGTCACGCAATTTGTCAAACGGCCGGCAAGCCTTTTCGGGATCTTCGCAACGGCTCATCGTCTTAATGATATCGAACGCACCAACGGTGATCCCCGTCAGCGGAGCTTCCGCCCCGCCGGCGACAACGATATCGACGAAACCATCGCGAATGTAGCGGAGCGCCTCACCAACCGAGACGGTGCCGCTGGCGCAGCTATTTGAATTGGTAGTGCCGACTCCACGAAGTCCAAAATCAATCGCGATGTTGGAGTGGGCTGAACCGCCAAAGACCTGTACAGCAAGCGTTGGCTGGACGCCGCGAGCGCCTTTCTTCAAAAATCGAATGTATTGCTCTTCCGCTTTGCAAACTCCGCCAAGTGCCGTGCCGAAACTCACGCCGATATGGTCCTGCGGCTTTTCGCGAGAGCATTCCAGCCCAGCGTCGTCTAAAGCGAGCTTGGCGGATGCGACGGCAAATTGCGCATATCGATCGAGCCTCTTCAGACGATGGGGGAAGAAGAACTCTTCCGCATTCCAATCGCGAATCTCGCCGGCCACTCGGACTCCGAATGCGCTTGCATCAAAGCTGGAGATTGGAACGATGCCGGTTTTTTCGGCCAGAATGCCATTCCAAAAGCCACTCACCCCTTTCCCGATGCAGGTGATCGGGCCGAGACCGGTGATGACGCAACGACGCTGTCCGTTTTTGCTTGAGAACATGTGGTCAGCTCCGGGATTCCAGGTGCGCTTTCATGCATCGAAGCGTGCGATTGGCGACATGGCCGATAAAAAAATCGCCGATGATCGGTTCCATCACTGGCGCCAGGGCGCGGACACGAAAGCTCAGGTCGTGCGCGATTTCGACGAGAACGCCGGCCGGCGTCTCCTTGAAGGTCCAGACGACGAACATGCCCTTGGTGAAAGCCTTCAAATGATGAAAACGCACCTCGGTTTTTTCGCGGTCGATGATCTGCTCGGACGTCCAGGAAATTGGAATGCCAGAGCGCGTCGCGGCCATGATGACAACGTTGCGATCGCCATCGCGCTCAAGATATTTGATGTAACGATAGTGCGGCAAGATCTTTGGCCAGTTTTCCAGATTTGCCGCGGTCTCGAAAATTTTAGCACGCGATGCCTGCATGATAATTGAATTCGTTTGGTGCATTGCGGTTGCGCTGGTAGTTGTGTGAGACAATAAACGTGGCCCGATTGCTGACAACATGGCACTGGAAATGCGAACGAAATGCGAGAAGTGCGGGAGAGACCTTCCCGTGAATGGCGAGGCTTACATTTGCTCGTACGAATGCACCTTTTGCGCACGTTGTTCGCAAGAAATAAAAAACGTTTGCTCGAACTGCGGTGGCGAACTTGTTCGTCGACCACGGCGGTAGGTCGAGGAATCGTAGATCGATGGGGCGTGAATCCGCAGGGCATCGGACCCTGCGGATCTTGCACGGCTCTTCGCTGTGACTTATTTGCCCTTAATTCCCATCTTAACTTTCGCGTCGAGCTGCATCTGCTTCCTCGGCCAGCTGGTGCAGGAAGGCAAAGAACGCCGGCGATTGACCGATGAAAAGCCCCATGTCGGTCAGGAACTTGACCACCCCCATGGCGATCCCATTTGTCTTGGTAGGCCGAATTATCGAACATTTCGGAAGCGTCCGACTAAGGAATGGGCATGGCTCAGGCATGATCAGGTTGGTTTGGAAGTTTTGTGTATCAAACGGCGGAGCATTGAGATCCGGAAACGTCAGGCCATTAGTGGGGTCCGTCAGGGGAGGCGCATTGCCGGCCTTGTCTGACCAGGTCTGAAAATGCATCGTCTCGGTGGGGCCAATGCTGATTAGGATTCGCAGCACTTCCACACTGGTGGCCCTTTGCGCCATTGCGGGATAAAGGCTATTTCCACCTTGTTCGATTGTCGGAAAATGGAATCCCGCCGTGTTTGCGATTGCCTGGATGTGCTTCGGAGGATGCAGATCGGCATCGGTTCTGGGGATTGCCGTAAACTGCCCATTTTGCAAGTCCGGGACTGCCTGCGGAAACACGAAATTGGGATCAAGGTCCGGGTTATTATTGCGGCTGCGGTACCGAGTCCACCAACTGGTATCGAGAGTGAGCTGCATGAGGTTAGTAAGCCGAAGTTTTCCGCTAGAGCCGGTGGCGGTGCTGCCCGGTAAGGTGCGGAACCGCTCCAGATGAACTGGCTGCGCGCCTTTCGACACTAGGTATGCGTTAAGGAATGTGAAGTGGGTGCGCTCATCCTCGGTGTTATCATGGATGT
>QHPU01000088.1:9916-14440 GCA_003219175.1 Verrucomicrobiota bacterium
CTCATTGTACTGGACCCAAAAATCGGTCTCAAGGATTTCCGCCGCAGCCGCGAATCTGAGAAGGGCCGCATCACCGGCTGTGATTCTGCTCGCGCTCTCCTCCTCGTCGCCAAAGGCTTTCGAGGCCGAGTTTAACAGTGCCGCTCCGGGAGCAAGCGCAATCGCACCCACTCCCATACGGTAAAGAAATGTTCGCCGCGGGAGAGCGCGTCGCGCAGGTGAAAGATTAGCAACTTCACGTGACATTTGACTTTCGACTTCATTCATACGCATTTTCCTTTCAAACTTGTTTACTTTTGGGGTTCACTAGCGAAGCGCGAATTAACGCACGAAATGCGTCGATAGGTTGGCTTCATACTTCGGAGTATCGCAGTAGTTGACGTTAGTTGCCGCTCACGAATAGTAACTAAGTTGTTACCTTTGCGGAGTGCGCTGTCGGTGTTTGGCCGACAAGTCACGGGAAAGCGACAGCTGTATTTAACTAGGAAGTTCACCCTAAATCAGGGTGATGACTGTAGAAACTCGGCGATAGCTTGTTTATCGATGCCAGTGAGATTAGCTCACTCGCATATGCTGAAGAATGATTTTCCACTGCGCATTACTATATATGATGCGTGGTTGGATCTTGTGACAGCGCCAGTTTATCGTCTAGACTCAGTTAGGAAAGGTAATTTGTTTTACTTTTCCTGAGCACTCCCGAGTGGAATCGCTTCGTGAATAGCGTAACCGACGTGGCGCACGGTGTGAATGAGCGAAGGCTCGCCGATTTTCTTGCGCAACCGTCCAATAAAAACCTCGACTAGTTTAGTATCGTATTCGTGTTCGTGTTCCCAAACGCGCTCGCACAATTCAGTGCGGGTAAAAACTCGGCCTGGTTCACGCATGAGCACCTTCAACAACATTAACTCACGCGTAGATAAATCGATTCGGTCCGCGCCCCGAAATACTTCATGGTTGGCCAGATCGAATGTGAGATCCGCGACTCTCAAACTGAGCGCTGGTTCTTCCGCGTAACGGCGCCCAAGCGCCCGCACGCGGGCGACCAGTTCCTGCATGGCGAAGGGTTTTGGCAGGTAATCATCTGCGCCGAGCTGCAATCCGGTGACCCGGTCCTTCACTTCGCCACGGGCAGTTAGCACCAGGACGCGACTCGCGACATGTCGAGTGCGCAGGCGGTGCAGCACGTCGAATCCATCCATTCGTGGCAAACCGATATCCAGTACGATCAAATCAAAAGAGTTTACTGCCACCGTCTGCAAAGCTTCTTCGCCGTCATAAACGGCAACCGGATTGTGGCCTGCTTCGGTTAAAGCCGAGGAAATCTGTCGCGCCAATCGGACGTCATCATCAACAACAAGGATGTGCATGAATCTACAGCCGGCGCACCTGCTCCAGGCTACCAGGTTTTGGACGGAATAACATCCGATCTTTGGTTTGCATAAGATATTTTGCTGAAAAAACCATGCTATAAAGTAACGCGTTCGTTACCTTTGTCAGATGTTCGGAAAGATCTCGCAAACCGAGTGCAACGCGACGAGCAAGTGCTTCAGCGATTGATATTTTAGCCACCCATATCGGGAATACTGCCAGCAGTTCAGATGAGGGATTCCTCGACTTCGCTCGGAATGACAAATGATACGAAATCGCGCGTGAAATCTTATTACGTATTTGAGCAAGACGCCTCGATATCGCTCCTCCGTTCGTGAATGATCTGCCGCTGCAGACGTTATTTTGAAAGCGCGCGAATCTCAAAAGTCCAAATAGCTAGGCTGAACCGCTGGCTTACCCGGTCGGATTTGACGTTCGGCGTGGGGTGGCGGTAGCTCAGTCCGGCCGCCCCACCAGGGTTGCCCGGATGAAGAAAATTAAACGCCTCTTTCGCAGCGGAAACATCGGGTTCTCATTTTTCCGAAATCCCAGAGGCAGGAGAAGCTCGATTCGATATAACAATCGGGCCTTCTTTTATCGGCGCGGCATGGTCGATACCGTGATCATGGAGCGAATCCTCTTCCTTGGTAAACGATGTGAATATCGCCTGCCGACCCGGCTCAATCCTTCGTTCATTCTGGATTTGGGCAGCAATATCGGCGCTTCGGTTGTCTATTTTAAGAAGTGCTGGCCGGCAGCGCGGATCGTGGCGGTTGAACCGGCCGCCGCCAACTACGCTCTGCTCTGCGACAACACCAGGAGCTATGATGGAATCCAGTGTCTTGGCTGCGCGGTTGGCGGAACTTCGGGGCGCGGAGCGCCGGTGGATCGTAACACACCGAACATTTCGCCCTATCGAATCAGCCAGGATGGTAGCGGTGAGGTCGACATACTAAGCTTCGCGGACCTGCCGCTCGGCGAGCAACCGGTCGATCTGATCAAGATAGACATCGAAGGCCAGGAGTACGATTTTCTCCGCTCGATTCCGGAACAAAAGCTGCGCCGGATAAAGTGGATCGTGGGCGAAATCCACGGCGTTGACGATTGGAAGTTGTTCGATCACCTCAGCAATTACTTTATATTAGACACGAGGAAGACGCTAGACAACAGGACAGCGAAGTTCCACGCCTGTAACAAGGAGATTTTCGAGGACGTGACGCGCGGTTTTTCGATAAAATTGTTGCAGCATTGAGTGTCGGCGCCTGTTCGCCAGGCCCCGACTGGGTATGCTCTATGAGTCGTTAGGAGGGTCAAACCTAAAACTTATGCTAAGTTGAAGTTCACAGCCCGGGTCGGAGGACCAAGACCCCTCTCACATTTGCTTTCAAGCTCTAGCTGTTCTGCTCAAAAGCGCACCGTCAATTGCGCAGCGAAAAGGTGATTATTGTCGTGCGGGCCACTGGTCTGTTGCTGGAAGCTGTACTGCAGTTTTAACTGGGTGTATGACGTAAAACGATAACCAGCCGCAATATCGACCCGCCCGAGGTCGTGCCCCCAGCGGATCGTTTCTCCGCCGCCGACATCGACCTTACTGAAGAGCTGCTGGTTCCAGCGGAGCGCGCCGAAAAATTGCGGAGTGAATTTGTACTTCGCTTCCAAGTAATACGCGAGCGTGTCCGCGTTACCGACGCGCGGAACCTCAAAACGGGCCTCGTAAACTTCCGCCCAGACTTGCAGATGATGCCAGGCGAAACTTGCGTCCTGCCCTACAACCAACTCCCGGTAATCGCCGATATCACGGCCGGGCGGCAAGGTTTGTTGGGCTTCAGCCCGGAAATAGGAACCGTTGCTCACGGAAAAACCAAAGTTCCACATTTGATTCGGCCGGAGACCCACCCGCGCACTGAAAGTCGGATACTCAAAGTCAACTTCGGTTGCGTTCCACGATTCCGGACGCGAAGAGAGGGACGCGTTCTTTAGTTCGGCGGCATAATCGAACCAGCCCACTCGACCAGACACAGAAACACCGCTGGCGTAACTGGGCCCCCAGATGACCGGATTGAATGAATACTTTTCGTTGGCATACATCCTGAAAGCAAAATCATATGCGGAATAAGGTGCGGCCTTGTCACTAATGGCGGTAATATTTTCGTAAACCAAGGGCGCATCGACGAAAGGATTATCCCACGACAAATGGCGAGGAACCCAGTTGCCTATCACGGTGGCGAACTTTCCCAGTTGCAAAGTGAACCGCCCGTCCGCCCATGGCGTGATGCGAAGCGCATATTCATCCAGTCGAACCTGAGCGCCATGATCGCTGGGATCGAACCCGCGATCGACCCGCGCCTGAGCGAAGAAATAAATTTGCGATCCTATCTGGGCGTCCAGAAACAAGGTCAGACGCGGATTAAAAAGGTTGTTGCTGCTACTGTCGATTAACGCCGGTGCTGGTTGCTCAAAATTGTAAAATTCGAGGTCGATCGTGCCGCTTACGCGCGCGCGAAAATTGTCCTGAAAGGCAGCAACCGTCAGTGCGGCATCAAGACGATCGAATAATTCGTCGATTTCGAATGCGGGTGCGCTACTAGCGAGAAGACAAAAGCACAACGTGCGGACCAGCTTCATAAGCCTTAGTCCGTTGTAACTGGGACAGCATTCGCAACGTGAAAACACACCTCAAACTCCGTCCAATCGTTTTTCGACCGAACCAACTTTAGATCTCCGCCATGTAATCGGGCGAGCTCGCGTGCCAAATTTAAGCCGAGCCCATGCCCAGCCACACTGGTTTCAGAATTGTGATAGAACCGTTCAAAAATATGTTCTTGCGCGGAGAGAGCGATCGCGCGTCCGGTATTGCCGATTCTTAGCATCACCTCGCCATTCTGCTGTTGTGCCAGCACCCGGATGTGGCCGCCCGGCCGGTTGTATTTGCGCGCGTTTTCCAAAAGGTTTTGCACAATGAGGGAGGTGTATCGTTTCTCGCCCGCAATAAATAAACTCTTCGGAAACTCCTTCTCGATCGCCACCTCGAACGCCTCCGGCAACGCGGCCAGATCCTCGAGCCATTCTTCAATCAGCTGAACCAAGTTTACCGGTTGCGAATCAATTTTGAGGTGACCGGCGTCCATCCGTGATAGAAGCAGCAAGTCATCAATC
>QHPU01000089.1 GCA_003219175.1 Verrucomicrobiota bacterium
CAAGCTGGACGTTGAGGACCGCAGCGACGGCCAGCGATGCGCCGATGCAGAAAAGAATGAAAGCGATGAATGCGCGAGGATTAAACGCGCCGGATTCGGGAGATGTGTTTTTTCGCATATGAATGGAGTTGGGTGGAGGTGATTTTATGAACTCGTTTGAAAGAGAATTTATTTACTGGGGTGGGAACACAGATGTACCTGATTTCGCAATCCCCGGTTCGAGCGGACGTGAGTTTTTCACGCGTTCCAACCGGGTTGCGCCGGTAACATCGGAGTTTAAGCTTATGCAAGCCAGGAGCGACGCGGATGGCTGGAAAACATGCTCTCATCACCGGAAGCTCACGCGGCATCGGGCGCGGCATCGCGCTGAAGTTAGCGGAAGCGGGTGCGACAATCGGCGTTCACTATTACCAGAATGAAGCAGCGGCAAAGGAAACGCTGCGCATGGTCAAAGAACGCGGCGCGGACGGGGCGATCTTTCAGGCCGACGTGACAAAGCCCGAACAGATCGAGCGCTTGTTTAAAGAAGTCCGGTCGCGGTTCCCTTCACTCGATATCTTTGTCAGTAACGCCAGGCCGGAAGCTGTCCATTTCTTCTATCCGCCGGCGGATATCACCCTGGAACAAATAGACGCCGCATTTGATTCGCAGGTTAAGGCGGTTGTTATCGGGGCGCGAGAAGCGGGCAAGATAATGAGTGAAGGTGGAAGAATCATCGCCATCACCTACGGGGCGGGAAGTCGCACCGGCGGATTGTTACCATGGGTCGCGATGGGATCCGCCAAAGCTGCGATGGAATCGCTGGTGCGGTATTTTGCGGTCGCGTTCGCGAAACGCGGCATCACGGTCAATGCCATCAGTCCGGGTTGGACGGAAGATAGCGTGCTTAATTCGCTGCCCGACCCTGTGCAAAAACTGATTCGCGACTGGCATCAGCAAGGTTGGACACCGATGCGTCGACTTGGCACACCGGCCGACGTTGGGGACGTCGTGAGTCTCTTTTGTTCGCCGCAGGCCAACTGGATTACCGGTCAGGTAATATTTGCCGATGGTGGGGCATCTCTAATGAATCCGGAAGTCCCACCGAAAATCCAACTCGGGTAGTCGCTGACTCGAACAAGACAACGAGACTACTGATTACAGGACAACGGGACGGGTGTAGCAAAACATCGAACACCGAACATCGAAACGCCGAATGCAAGTACAAAGGCAGAGAGCAGGAGTGGAAATGACGAGGCAGGGCCGAGCGGCGTAACGGGAATAAGATCAGCGACCGCCGCGAGCGCCCGCAATGCCAGTCCGGCTCGGACCTCCAGTGTTACGCCAGTCCGCCAATTTGCGAGCAACCTCTCCGATCGCTGCGTCGAGCGTCTCCAGCTTGAAGGGCTTGATGAGCACCGTCGCCTTCACTCGCTCGAAGAAAAATTTTATCTTCGGATTATTTTGGTGACCGGTGAAGAAAACGAACCGCTGACTAGCAGCCGGCCGGACCCGCGTCACGGCCCAGTAAAAGTTCTCGCCCCCGACTTTCGGCATCATCATGTCGCAAATGATCAGATCGAAGGGATCCTTGAGAATCTCGCGCAGACCCTCGACGCCACTCGGGACCGAGGCTACCTGAAAAGACCGGGATACCAGGTAATTATGGAGAACTGCCCGGAAATCATCGGAATCTTCCAGGAGCAAAACCCTTTGGCCTGGTCGGAACACATGGTCCCGAGGAACCTCGGTGCCAGGCATTGCCGCCTTTCCCGCATCAAGCTCGAGAGTGGTGGTCTCCTCCGCGGAGCGGTAGCGGAAATCGGAAGGGGGGTGTCGCGCAGGCACAACCCCAAGAGAATTAGCAAGACAGGTGCCGTCGGACATGGCCCCTACGGCTGATTGTCGATCTTAATCGGCGACGCATTTGGCTCGCGGTGGCGATCGGACGCGGTTTAGACAAACCCCATAACGCAGCGCATTATCGCAGGATGGAGATTCATCAGCTCCGGTATTTTGTCGCAGTCGCGGAAGAAGGGAGCTTTTCGCATGCGGCGGAGCGCGAGCATGTCTCGCAGCCTTCTCTCAGTCAGCAAATCCAAAAGCTGGAAGAGGAACTAAACCAGCAGTTATTCGATCGGCTGCCGCGCTCGGTGGTTTTGACTGAAGCGGGCAGATCTCTGCTGCCCTATGCGCGACAAATTTTGAGCGCGATCGCGGATGCTGGCCTGTCCGTGGCGGCGCTCGAGCATGAGGTCGCGGGAAGGTTGTCGGTCGGCGCGATTCCGTCGATCGCGGTCTACGTCCTGCCGCGGCTCATCGGGAGCTTTCAGCGTTCCTATCCGAAAGTGACGTTCGAGCTGTTCGAGGATACGACGGACAAGCTGGCGCAGCGTTGTTGCCGCAGAAGCATCGGCTGGCGCGAAGAAAAACGATCAAATGGAGCGACCTCGCTTCGGAGAAGTTTCTGCTCTTACACGAAGTACATTCGCTCTCGATCCAGGTCCGGCAGTTGCTCGCGGCGAACAACCTGAAGCCCGAGGTGGTGCTACAGGGCGCTCAGCTTGTTACCATCGCGAGGATGGTGGCGGCTGGATTGGGAGTGACGGTCATTCCGCAAATGATGGCGGAGACGGAATTCATCAAGGGCTGTGTGGCGGTGCCGTTTGCCCGCCTGGCCCCGACGCGGGAGTTGACTTTGCTACGCAATCCTTTGCGCTTTGAAAGCAGAGCCGCCGCAGCATTCCGTGAGGAAGCCGCGGCGGCATTTGTAAGCTACCGCACCGATCGTTAAGTCCTGCTGCTGAGGACAGCGGCAGCTACAACATTAACGCCAGTCCGGCTCGGACCATTACCTGCTCAGGTTGAACGCGTGAGCCAGGGAACTCATCGCGTGAGCGAGTGATAACATGGGCCAGGTGACGGTGAGGACGATCAGTGCGAAAAGAATAAATTCGGCGACAACACCGGTCCGGTCGCGCCGGGCGAAGCGCTCGCTAACGAAGCGGAACGCCCGCAGGCGTGCGGACATATTCGAATCAAGCAGCTGACCATTCCTCCCATTGCTGCTTAAGGTTAGTGTTTGCATGCCTCAGCAACGCGCAGCCAGGGCCCGATTTGAAATACTTAGTACCTCTGGCCGCTATAGGCCGCGCCTATGTCTGAAACAGGAGCACGGGACTCCTGACCACGAGACGACAGACCGACCGAGGATAGAAATAAGGGTCGGATCCGCCGATAGTTAACGCGCTATGAAAACCGGCGCGGCGGGATGTTGCCGACAAAGTCGACCATGAAATGGCCGACCATATTGGCTACGAGATCGCGTCGCCAAAGATAGAAAAGCGTAAGGCGACTAAAATAGATAAACCGCCGCGCGCACGATCAAGATCCCGAAGAGCGCGATGAACAACCCGATCCACGTCGGGTTTGTGTCGGTGGATTTCCGTTCATCGCGCGGCGACAATGCGAAAGAAACTGATCGCCATTCAAGAAATTTCGAGCGGTTTTTCCGCGATCGAGGATCGCGGCTACAGAGGTCAGATGAATTTTGAGGGGAGAGTTTGCCGAGTCTTGGAACTGCGCAGGCGGACGCTCAACAACGCAACTTGAACTATTTCGCCCAATTCTTGTAACCAACTGCGCATCGCACAGGTCTCTCACTGAACAGCGCTGGTGCTGCCCGGGAGATGCGAATGAAACGATTTTCGTCGGCTGTTCTAATCGGGATCGCGTTATGCACGAGCGGAAATGACCGGTCTTTCGCGGCCGGAAACCGTGACGCAAACGAGAACATCGCATCAACACCAACGCCCGAAGAAGCAGCTATACAGGCCGCCTACAAAGCCAGACTTGCGGCGCGTGCCGCCGCCGACGCGGGCTTTTTTCTTGGGATGACGGGAGATTTTAATGCGGCCAGGAAGAAGTTTAGTCAGGCAATCGAGCTCGATCCCAAATTTTCCCCGGCATATCGACTTCGCGCCGATGCATGTGTGAAGATGTCCGATTGGGCAGGCGCGATCGTCGACCTCGACACCTTAATCAGGCTCGATCCAAACTACCCTGAGATTTTCAATGAGCGCGGTTTTGTGCGCCGACAGCTCGGCGATTTGCGCGGCGCACGGGATGACTTCGACCGTTGCATCGCACTGGGAACAGATCTCCCGCTCGCTTATGGGAATCGGGCCGAAGTTGAGCACATGCTCGGCGACGACATCGCCGCGGCAGCGGATATCGCCCACGCGCAACTCCTCGCTGCCACGATGCCGGCTTCGACTCCGAGCGCACGCAAAAACCGAATTCAGCATGCGTCCCCCGGGACTGGAACAAGCAACAATAGAAAAGGAATAACGCGATGAACGAAATAGGTATCTTCGATATCAACTTCGACACGGGCGAGTGTTATTGGTCCTTCGAGCTAAAGCGGATGTTGGGAGTTCGCCACGATGTGCCGGCGGAGTTTCATCTGCTCTTACAGCGCATACATCCTGAGGACCGCCGCGCTTTCGGCAGGAATGCGATGCAGCCCTTTCGGTCAGATTGCCCGAGGCACTCATCGATCGAGTTCCGGGTTGTGTACGACGATGGCCGGGTGCAGTGGTTGCACACGGAACGGCGAGCGATCGTTCGCGACAGTGATCCGAAGGACGTCGTGCGGATCGTCGGGTTCGCGCTGCAAATCGGCGCGCCAGCGGGTCTGCCGCGCGCGGCGTGATCGACACCTTTGCGCCAAGCAAATCGGCCACGCGGGTGACCGATGCGGAATGACAGGGCCTCCCACTCCGCACTACTCGGGAGTGTCGCCAAAGATCGCCGAGGCGATGACAGAGCTTGGAAGCGGTTAATCGATAACGGATTAAAGTGAGATCGGTCGTGAAACGAACCCTTGTCATTTTCTCCATCGCAGGGGCCCTCGCGGCGTGTGGATTCTTGGACTGCGAGAGGAGGTCCGACAGGAATCGGGAAGGACGACTTATCGCGTCCCTGAGGGCACCCCACTAGAGCGCCCGGAATTCACACCTGTCCCGGAAAAGGTTCCGGGTGAGTCCCGTTAAGTCCGAATCCGACTGGGTAGTGCACGCGTCCCGCGTGTTACCGCCATTCCGGCTCGGACTTTCGGCGTCTCGCCGAAATAATCTTTTCAAAGTCCGCGAAGACGAGACGTCTTCGCCAGCACGCGAGACGCGCGCGCTACCCGGCAGTTTGTGCGACACGCAGTTCCCAAAGAGCGCAACGAGCCATTGCGCAGATCAGCCACGGGATACGGCGACGGTTTACATCGCCGCATGAGAGGGATACCGTTTATTTTCGTTCTATGATCGCGTCGGACAAGATCACTTACCTCGATAACAACGCGACAACGGCGATCGATCCGGCGGTACTGGAGGCGATGCGGCCGTTTCTGGACAAATATTTCGCCAACCCGTCGAGTGGTTATCGGTTTGCCGCGCAAGTGCGCGATGCGATCGAGCAGGCGCGGGAACGGGTCGCGGCCCTTCTTGGCTGCGAACCGGGCGAAATCGTGTTCACCAGTTGTGGAACGGAATCGAACAACACCGCGTTTCATTCCGCCCTCGAAGCGCGCCGGGAATGCAAGCACGTCGTTACCACCGCGGTTGAGCATAGCGCCGTGCGCAAACCGGCGCAGGAACTCGAGCGTCAAGGTTATGAAGTCACCGTTATCGGAGTCGACAAGTCAGGTCGATTAAGTTTGCGTGCCGTCGCCGATGCCATTCGCCCGGACACCGCGCTGGTTTCCGTGATGTGGGCGAACAACGAGACCGGCGTCATTTTCCCGATCGAAGAGATCGCCCAGATCGCACGCGATAAAAACGTCCCGCTACACACCGACGCGGTGCAGGCGGCCGGAAAAATTCCGATCAAGCTGCGGGAGGTTCAGCTGCAATTCCTTTCCATTTCCGGCCACAAACTGCATGCGCCCAAGGGAGTCGGTGCGCTCCTCTCAAAATTGCCGGAGGAACAAAGCCGGGTGCGCAATTTGCGCGATCGTTTCGAAAAAGCCCTGGTCGAAAAAATTCCCAACGCACGTGTGAATGGCGCAGGCGCACCGCGTTTGGCGAATACCTCCAGCATGATGTTCGACGACATTGAATCAGACGCAGCGTTGATGATGCTCGATCAGGAAAATATTTGTTGCTCGGCCGGCTCGGCCTGTCGCACCGGATCGCTTCAGCCTTCGCACGTGTTGAGTGCGATGGGGTTAGTGAATGAGCAGGCCCGCGGGAGCCTGCGTTTTTCTTTCGGCCGGTTCAATGACGACAAGGACATCGATCGCGCGATCGACGTGGTTCCGCGGGTAATCGGAAAGTTGCGCGCGCTTTCGCCGGTGAGTGCTCGGTAAGTTCGTCTTCGGTCATTCCGAAAGAATCCGCCAGCCCAGTCGAAGACTTGCCTCGCCACGACGAGTGTTCCAGTGGTGAGCTTGAGCAGAAGGATCCGCGCCAGGCGGGCATCGGGATGACGCGCAGATGCGAATCAAACGGTAGATGAATGCGATCTTTGCAGCCATCCATTCCCACGCGGAATCGCTGCTGGCATTGCGCATATTTTTTAGCAGCTGCCTTGTGATTGTAATCCTCGCGGGACTTTACGTCTTCAAAAACCGGCAAGGATTTTTTTCGCGCGACCCAGACGTTACCGCCGATCACTATGGCGCGCGCAATTTGCGGCTCTGGCAGGTCATCCTGGTCTGGATTCTCGCGATCGATTTGTTGGTCATGATGCTCTGGCGTTTGTGAGACAGACGCTGCACCTGTGTCACTCGATTCAGTTGAGAACATGGTGCGGCGAAAACGAAATAATCACTGGCTCAATACGCGCTGGTCGATTCTTACCGTGGCCGAATGGATCGGACTATTCCTCGCCCTCTGCGGCATTATTTCGTTGTTTTGCATTCTCTTTATTCGGCGGCACACCCTCGAGTATCACCTTGACCACACTTTTGCCGTAAAGGATGCGGAATACTTCGGCTCGGCCCTCGCCATGGCTGATCCCTTACCGGTCGAAGGCAACGACATCGAAGTTCTGCAAAATGGCGATGAATTTTTTCCGGCCATGCTTGAGGCCATTCGCGCCGCCAGGAAAACCGTCAATTTCGAGGCTTACATTGTTTATTCGGATGAAGTTGGACGCGCCTTTTGCGAAGCATTAGCGGAGCGTGCGCGTGCAGGAGTGGAGGTGCGAGTGCTGCTCGACGGGGTGGGATCGAGTTGGAGCCTCAATAACTCCGATGTCCGCGCGATGAAAAACGCCGGCTGCAAATTCGCCTACTATCACCCGACACATTCGTGGCGAGTGGACCGGACAAACCGACGCAGTCATCGGCGTATTCTGGTGACGGATGGAAGAACCGGATTCACCGGCGGCATTGGCTTTGCCAAACAATGGGGCGGCCACGCCCAGGACAAGCAGCATTGGCGCGACGTGCAGTTGCGAGTGCGGGGGCCTCTGGTGGCAAACTTGCAATCGGCATTCCAGCAACACTGGGCGAAAACGGGCGGAGAAGAACTGAGCGGCGCCGATCAATTCCCGGGGCTGGCCGCGGCAGGAAATATGAAAGCGCAAATCGTGAGCTCACATTCCTTTTCCATTGCGCCGGTGCCATTGGTGCAAGCCGTCGCATTCGCGGCCGCGAACAAACGAATCTGGATCACCAATGCCTATTGCACTCCAACGCCCGATCAAGTGGAGCTCTTGGTCAAGGCCGTCAAACGCGGAGTCAATGTCCGGATCCTGGTACCGGGTGAAAACAACGATCAACCGTTAACCAAGTCTGCCGGTCGCGGCGCGTACGGTAAGTTGCTCGAAGGCGGGGTCAGGATTTTTGAGTACGAGCCGACGATGATCCATACCAAATCAATCGTGGTCGACACCCTGTTTTCGATGATCGGCTCCTCCAATCTCGACGCGCGTTCCGCTGAAATTAATGAAGAACTCGAGGTGGTGGTGTATGACCGCGATTTCAGCCGGCAAATGGAGGAAACGTTCACGAACGATTTAAGTCACAGTCGTGAGTACACTCTGGAGCAGTTCCGGCATCGCTCTCTCTGGGAGCGGACCGTGGAATGGATCGCCTATCCTTTCCGCTCGCAATTGTAATGCGATTTCAGCTTTTAGCCGCTGCTCTAGTCGGTTAATTTCTGCCGCTGTGAATTTGCCACACGATCTTGTCGCTTTGCGCGAGGAGTATTTTGCCCATGGGCTGCGCCGGATCGATCTCGATCCCGACCCGATCCGGCAGTTCGGGATTTGGTTTAATGCCGCGGTGGAAGTGGGAATCAACGAGGTGAACGCAGTCGCGGTCGCGACAGTGGCGGAGGATGGACAGCCGACGGTGCGAACGGTTTTGCTCAAGAGCTATGGTCACGATGGCTTTGTTTTCTATACCAACTACTTAAGCGAAAAGGGTCACCACCTGGAAAAAAATGCGCGAACCGGTCTGGTTATTCACTGGAAGGAATTGGACAGGCAAATTCGAATCGATGGCAGCGCCGAAAAAGTATCGCGCGAAGAATCGACGCGTTATTTTCATTCGCGCCCGGTTGGCAGTCAGCTGGGCGCGTGGGTTTCGCATCAAAGCGAGGTGATCGATGCGCGTCGAATGTTGGAAGCCCGGCTGTCAGAGATGGAGGAACGATTTGCCGGACAGGAAATTCCGTGCCCGCCGCACTGGGGGGGGTATCGGGTCAAACCAGAGCGGATCGAGTTCTGGCAGGGCCGTCCCAATCGCCTGCATGATCGCTTTCGTTACACGCGCGAGGGCGAATCGTGGCGGATCGATCGCCTTGCACCGTAAAACCGCATCAGCTGTAGCCACGGCGCTTTGCCGCCGTGTCAGCCAAAACGCCCCGATCTGCCTTCCCGGTAGAAAATCCGGAAATCAAAGGTTACGTTTCCTTTGCCCAAGATAAGGCGCTCAATTCTGCTGCAATCGCAGCTGGGGACGCAAAGTGGGCGCGAAATTCGAAATTAATTTGTATGATCAATCCAACTGGCGACGAATTTAACGAAGAAGTCCCTACCAGCGCATCCGCTGACGTGGGCGCGTTTCAGCCACGCAACCGTAGCGCGGCGGAAACAGCGAGCGAGGCGTGGGAGCAAACCAAGGAAAAGGCCGGTGCGATGAAAACACGCACGGAAGTTTTTGTGCGGCGGAATCCGATTCCGATCCTGCTCGGCGCTCTCGGCATGGGCATAGCGATCGGGCTCGCGATTCGCTACGCTTCCACTGCAGTCACCAAGGAAGAGGAACCACGCGAGAAAATTGGCGATGGCGGGCTCGGTTTTCTTTCCCTGCCGTTCCTGTTACCGCTCCTGAAATCGGTGAAAACGAAAGCGGAAGATTCGGCGGACGTGATCAAGGAAGGCGTCGATCGTTTGAAGAACGTTAAGGTCTCGCGTTACACCAAGCCGATCCGCAAACGCTGGAAAGCCTGGACGAAATAATGGCTGACGCGAGACGACCGAGTATGCGCGCGGCCAAGAGTAGGGTATAGGAAGTTAGCCATCCTGGCTGGCTCGGCGGACAACCTTCTAGCTTCTCCTTTCACTGCGACATCCTGGAAGGCTGCCGGCCGAGGTCCGAGCTGGACTGGCGAATGCACGCCAGGGCGCGTGCGCTCCCCGGATTCCACCGCGATATGCCGGGAGCATTTTCCCAACAAGAAATTTCGCTACGTTATCGCGCCAGATGAGAAAAAGTTATTTTATTCTCGCGCTCATTTTGACCGCGTGCGGCGGACGTCAGCCGCCCGCGTGGGATGCCGTCGCTGCTCGCGAAAAACATCCGTGGGGTTATTACAGCGGACAAATCGAAGCCCGCTGGGAAAACGATGGCCGGCACATGACGCTGCTGAGCGAACTGCATTATACCGATCCGGATGGCGTTGTCTGGATCGCACCGGCTGGTTCGGTTGTCGATGGCGCGTCGATTCCGCGCGTCCTGTGGTCGCTGATGGGCGGACCCTTTGACGGGAAATATCGCAACGCCTCCGTCCTGCATGATGTCGCTTACGACCAAAAGACGCGGCCTTGGAAACAATGTGACCGGATGTTTTACAACGCGATGCGTTGCAGCGGAGTGGCTCCGACTGAAGCCAAGACGATGTATTACGCTTTATATCGCCACGGCCGGCATTGGAAACGGACGCGCTTTGTACCAGGCGCCGCCTCCGTCGCTGAAGATGAGGTCGTCCCGCGCGCCATCGCAGTAGATGAACAGGAAGACATCGCTGCCACGCGCGATTGGATCGAAAACGCAAAACCATCGCTGGCACAAATCGAAGCTCGCGCCGCCGAGGCACCGTCGCAATAGGTCCGAGCCGACTGGCGTTTGCGGAGCGGCCGATCCATCTTTGACGAGCCAGCATGGCGTCCGACCGTTTCCTTTGGATCGCGCTAGATAACTGCAATGAAGTCGCGTAAAGCCGCCGTCATTTTTATTTTCGTCACTGTCGTACTCGACATGCTGGCGCTTGGTCTCGTCGCACCAGTCCTGCCGAAATTGATGCTGGGCTTTCTCAACAACGACATGAAACGCGCGGCCGATTGGAACGGCATTTTCCTGACTGTGTTCGCAGCGATGCAATTTTTCTTTTCGCCAATAATCGGCGTTTTATCTGATCGAATCGGCCGGCGGCCGGTGTTGTTGCTCTCCAGCCTGGGACTTGGCCTCGATTACATCGTGATGGCGCTTGCGCCTACCATCGGCTGGCTCTTTCTCGGCCGCATCATTTCCGGAATCACCGCATCGAGCGTCCCAACCGCGATGGCGTACATCGCGGATGTTACTCCTCGCGAAAAACGCGCGGGCGCGTTCGGATTAATCGGCGCTGCGTTTGGAATCGGGTTCACGTTGGGGCCCGCAATCGGCGGTCTCATCGGTAATACCAATCCACGGCTTGCATTTTGGGCCGCTTCCGGTTTCAGCTTGCTGAACTGGCTCTACGGATTCCTGATGGTGCCGGAATCCCTGGCGGTTGGTCAGCGCAAACGATTTACCTGGACCCGCGCTAATCCTGTCGGCTCGCTGGTCTTGCTGCGCTCGCATCCTGATCTCTGGAAACTGGCGACGATCCAATTCCTTGCCTATGTCTCACACGAAATCTTCGCCATCTGGTCCCTCTACGCCATCTATCGATTCGCGTGGGGTCCCCGAAGCATCGGTAATTCGCTCTTTTTTGTTGGCGTCTGTACCGCGCTAATTTCTGCCGGGCTGACCGCTCGAATCGTCGCCTGGTTGGGCGAACGTCGTACGCTTTACATCGGCCAGTTTTTCGGCGCCGTCGGGATGGTAATTGCCGGACTCGCATCCAACGGCGCGATCTACATGGCGTCCATTCCGGTCATCTCGATGTGGAACATTTCCTTCCCCGCCGCGCAGGGAATCATGACTCATCACGTGAGCGAACGCGAACAAGGCGAATTGCAGGGTGCGATCAGCAGTTTGCGCTCAATCGCCTTCGTCATCGGCCCATTTCTATTTTCGTGGACCTTCGCCTGGTTCATCGACCCGAGACACTCCTTCCACGTTCCCGCCGCTGGATATTATTTAGCAGCCGCGCTTCTTTTCACTGCGATGTTGATGGCGACTGGGATCAAACAACCGGATTTTTCCGCAGCCAAGGCGCCGGTTACCGATCGAATTCCCGACGTCGTCCCACCGGAAGGCGTCACATCTGGAAACGTCGCGCCGCTCTCAGACGGCTTGTCGCGGGAGAATATTGGAAGTTAGGCTTCTAGCCTGACTCGGACGGCGGGCATCTTGCCTGTCGATGTGCTTCGCCCCCCTAACGAGCCGAAGGCTCGTCAGTCGAGGTCGGAGCCGCGCAGGCGAATGGCTGGCAGCCTAACTTCCTAACGCGTCAACCGTTCCACCCCGAGCGCGAGCAGATTCTGCAATCACCAGTTGTC
>QHPU01000090.1 GCA_003219175.1 Verrucomicrobiota bacterium
GGAGCGCCCGCTGGATCGCCCCCGCGTCCATCACGAGGATGGACTTATTTGTTCTCTTTTCGTTCATGCCTTCCTTCGCGATCTCGCAGGATCGCCTTAAAGGAAATTGGAATCAGGCAGTAGCTTGGACGATGCTCCTGCCCTCCTTCAAGCGTTTTTGTCGCCAATTTGAACGATGTTTCACAATCCAATCGAGCAACGCTTTCTCGAAACCAATATCAGCCCCGGCTTTCTCGCTCTCGATCCACTTGTGTTTCAAAATCTCTTCGCGTTCGGCCAGGAACTCCTTGTAGAGAATGGAGTTCTTGATGAACTGCGGTTGGTCCTCGGACGAAGCTCGCATTGCAAGATTCTTATTCATAAAAAAAGAAATCGGATTTGTAGTCAATCTCATTTATTTATGACGTAGCATTGGCCATACCTATTTACTCCCCATCTTAAGTCCTGCAAGATCAGCCCTTTGCGTTCGAAGTTGCAAGCCGATATATCGCGGGTCTCAGGAAGTGGTTTCGAATGTAAGAAAACGTCAGAATGGATAAAAAGGATACGCTCATCCTTTAGGTCCTGGATGTTGTAGCTACCGCTGTCTTTAGCGGATTTCAATGCATTTGCGCGTTGATGACAGGGCACGCTACAGCGGTTCGGACAAGCCCAGCCGTTTTTGTCACCTTCTCCTACCCGAGCTTACTTAAGAGTTCGCGCGCGATCCGGTTGAACTCCGCGCCGACAGCCGACTTGGGATCCTCCGCTGCAATGGGCATTCCGCGATCCCCGCCTTCACGCGTCCTGATGTCGATTGGGATTTGTCCGAGCAACGGCACTCGCAACCGTTTCGCTTCGCGTTCACCCCCGCCGCTTCCGAAAATATCATAACGTTTCTGGTCGCTCGGCGAAACGAAGTAGCTCATGTTTTCGATCAAACCGAGCACGGGCACGTTTACTTTTTCGAACATCGTCGCCGCCTTGCGTGCGTCGATCAGCGCCACTTCCTGCGGCGTGGTCACGACGATTGCGCCGGCGAGCGCGACCGTTTGCACAATCGTGAGCTGAATGTCACCGGTGCCGGGCGGCAGATCGAGAACGAGCACATCGAGTTCGCCCCATTCCACCTGCCGGAGAAATTGCTGGGTGTAACGCGTCACCATTGGTCCGCGCAAAATTGCCGGCGAGCTGTCGTCGAGCAGAAACCCCATCGACATCAATTTCAATCCGTATTGTTCGATCGGCAGAATGCGGTTCTCTTCCGTCGCCATCGGCTGTTCGCGTGAGCCGAACATAAGCGAGATGCTCGGGCCATAGATGTCGCAATCACAGACGCCGACACGCGTGCCAGCATTGTGTAGGGCGACCGCGAGGTTCGCGGCGACTGTTGATTTCCCCACACCACCCTTGCCGCTGGCAATCGCGACGATGTGTTTGACACCAGGAATCCTGCTTGCGCCGACTCCCGAACTACCTACGCCAGCTGGTGGCGCGTGAATGTCGATCAAAACTTTCGGGTTCGGCAGGCCAAGTTTTCGAAGAATATCTTCCGCCTCGGCTTTGATGGCGCGCGGCACCGCGGCGTCATTCGTGGTCAGCACCATCTGCACACGCGTCTCGGCATCCGTCGAAACGATTTCCTTGATCAAACCAAACGAAACGATGTCCCGGCTGAATCCGGGATATTTCACCGACTTCAGTGCGTTTCTGATTTGTTCCTGAGTAAATGCCACGCGATAACCTACTTTGCGGAGACTTAAGGGCAAAATTGGTGGTAAGCGTGGATCAATGGCGCCTGGCAGCGCACGCAACGCCAGTCCGACTCGGACCTCGCATATTGGTTTCGGCGTCTCGCCGAAACGATCTTTTCTAACAACGCGAATTGCAGATCTATTTGGTCATACAAAGGCAAAGTCCGCGATCGCGATGACGCGTGCGCTACCCATTCCCTAGTGCGAAGGCGAGGGGGGTTTGGGAGGTAAAGGGAGCGCATTCAAATCAATCCGCTCCCCGGTTTTCTCAATCTTCACCACCATCGTTTGGAAATACCAAATGTCTGTCGACTTTTTCGCTTCGACATAGAGCGTCGCCTTCCCTTTTGGCCCCCTTAGTGGGACGGACAAATTCGCTTCGCCAGTCGCTCCATTTACGTTGCTGTTGCCGGAAACGATTCCAGTTTGCGAAATGGGTGAGCCGATCGCTTCAATCACCGCTGGGTTCTCTTGTGCGCGCGCCAGGGCCATTTTGTAAGCATCCGACTCCTTCACAACACCCATTACAAAATAAAAAATGGCAAGCACGAAGCCTGCAATACAGAGGACAGGAACGAGGCATCCTATGGGCACGACCCATTTCCAATTGCGACCAAACCAATTCGTCGGCGGCATCGGCGGCGGTGGAGATGAAGTCTGCTCCATAGTTTGAGCCGAAGCTATACGGCACCATTTGAAAAGCGAATCGGCGCTTCGTTTGTCGCGGAATTGTAGGCGTCTGTGCTAGACGCCGAAGTTTAGAGCGGAGTTTCACAGAAACGCGCTACAATCCTCTCAACGCGGCAGCGGTTGCTCGGCGCTCGCAAATGCATACGCGGCAACGGCAACGACCGCGGCGTTCTCCTGCAACTCGCGTGGCACAATCTTGTCCAGTGTATCGGCTGCGGTGTGATGATAATTAAAATAGAAGCGGTTGTCCTGCATCGGACTGAAGGCAGGAATGTCCGCTTTTTCGATTGGGTCAGTGTCGGCACCGACATGTTCAGCCAGATTTAAAGTGCCAGCACCAATCATCTCCAAAATCTTCGCGACTGGCTCGAGGATCTTTTTCACTTCCGGTTTCGCTTTCAAGTTAAGCCCGATTGGATGACCGGCGCCGCCGTCGGTTTCATTAACTGCAAAATGATTTGGAAACTCGCTGGCGTGATCCTTCTCGTATTGTTTCGAGCCGCGGGTGCCATTCTCCTCATTCATCCAGGCAATCATGCGAATGGTGCGTTTCGGTTTTAGATTTAACTGCTGAATCAAATGCGCTGTTTCCATCGCGACTGCGACACCGGCGCCATCATCGATCGCGCCCGTTCCCAGATCCCATGAGTCGAGATGACCCGAGACGATTACAACTTGCTCCGGATGTTCGCTTCCCTTGAGGTCGGCGATGACATTTGCGCTTTCGACATCGGGCAAGATTTGCGGCTTGAGAACAACATGCATTCGCGTCGGACCCTGGTCGACGAGATAGGTAATTAAATCGGCGTCTTCGGCAGTCACCGCCGCTGCTGGGATTTTGGGAACACCATCCTTGTAATTCGTCTGGCCGGTATGCGGTATTCGGCACTCCGCTCCGCCGACGGAACGAATCAAACACGCCACGGCGCCGAGCTTGGCCGCGGCGACCGGGGCATCACTTCGATAAACAACGGCCTGGCCGTAGGCGTCGCCGGCGTGACCTTGTGCAGCCATTTGTTTGTCGAACGCGTGATTAAAGAGGACAATTTTTCCGCTCACTTTTTCCGGCCGCAATGATTCCAGTTCGTCGAAGTCGCGCACCCGGATTGTATCGGCGGTGATTCCCTCTGGCGGAGTGGCGACACTTCCGCCGAGTGCGCACAGCACAACTTTTTGTGTCGTGCCGGCAGCCTGCCCGGGGAATTGCGTGAGTTCGGCGGTTTCGATTCCGCGCACCCAATGCGGCACCATCACCTTTTCCAATTGCACCTCGCAGCCGAGGCTTTTCATTTCGCCCGCCACGTACTCCACTGCCTGTGCCGCCTGGATCGAACCGCTCAGACGCGGTCCAATGTTGTTGGCAAGATGCGCGACTTGTTTAAATGCATAATCGCTGGTCAACGCCGCCTCTCGCAAGCGTTTCAGATCAGCCAACGTTCGCTCGGAAAAGACTATCGGCGTCGCGCTCGGACTTGCCGACGGCGATGAGCTGGCTTCCGGGTGGGGGCTTTGCGGGAACGCAGAACGTCCAGCGATCGTGGCGACCATCGCGATAGCTAACCCATGGATTTTGAAGCAAAGGGCGGGGCGACGCATTTCCGAGTCTCGCGCGAGTTCGCGCCACGGCAAATCTTCCGTCGAACTGGAAGGACGGGCGCTGTCCCGTCCCTGAATTTGGGACCACACGGCGGTCGTCCCTCCGTTCCTACGACGGCTTTTTTTGTTGCCCGAAACCCCAGCGCCGATGTGTCACGCGGAGTTCGCTGACATCCTTGGCATCGAATGGGACGTGCGAGTAACCGCGCACCGCCGCCACCAGCGAACACTGCGAAATCGCCACGTCGTCAAAGACGCGGCCGTCCTTTAAGGTGACGGAAACGACATGTAAATCGTCAGCGGTCTCGGGTTGATCGAGAAGAAATTGTCTTAACCTCAGCGGCAACGTGTTCAAATCCCTCGCTAGCCCAACTTCGAACAAAGATAAAGTGAGCCGTTTCGTCAGGTAATCAAGAATGGGCGTAAATTTTCCAGCCTTTCTGTCTTTAGCGCGAAGGGCCTTCTGTGAAAAACAGCCAGCGCACAACCAGTCTCACTCTTTGCAGCGAAACCAGTTTGTCATGCCAGAACAAGAAACAATCGAAAGGGCTCGGGAGGATGCGGGCGAAGGCAAATCGCCGTCGACGCAAGCGGGCGAATTTGTACGCGAGGAGATGGAACATATTCGCGAAGGAAAACACGGTGCACGGTCTCCGCAGCAAGCCATCGCGATCGGATTATCCAAGGCGCGACGAGCGGGCGTTAAGTTGCCGCCGCCAAAGAGGGGCTCGGCCAAAATAAAAAAACAGGCTGTGCGCGACCTGCGGAAGGGAAAATCACGGCGCCAACCATCGCGGCGACGTTCGCGCGCCGTCAGAAAAGCGCTTAGGCGCGAATCGCGTCGCTCCGCTTCACAGCGAGCGTTATCGCGTCAGGCGCGTTCCGCTGCACGACGACGTTCCAAAGCGAGTCGTTCCCGCGCCGCGAAAAAAGCAGCGCGTACGCGCAAGCGAAAACGATAATTGGACAGGCTGCATCCCCAAAGAGCGTCCGCGCTCTGCGCCAGATGGCCCGAACAGTTTGGGACACGACAGCGCGTGTCCCTCCAGACTAATCACCGATCACTATTTTCTCCGCCCTTCCTCGTAATCGAATAAATCGCCCATTGTTTGGATATCATCGCGATCGCTGATCCCGAGCTCTTTTTTTCTTCGCTGTAGCGTCGGCGTTGCCCAATCGCGCCAGCCGATCTTCGAGGCGAAGTTATTCCAGACGAAAATATCGCCCTCGTTCAGCCGTCGGCCCTTCTGATAACACCAGGCCAAAACTTCTTCATCGGACCCGCCTTCGAGCACGCGCTGCCGCAGGCCCTCATAATTTACGCGAAGGAAATTGCATAAGGCGCCATCGGCTGCCTGTGGATGGCCGAGATTCTTATGATAATCCGAATGCAATTCACCGCGGGCGTGAAGCCGGATCTTGTCCAGCATTCGTGCGAAATACCGCAAACCGCTCACTTCCTCGTTGGCGCTTTTGGGGAAAATATCCATCTGACAAAATACGCGATGGATCAGGCTGCGGCAGTTTCCGCCAGTTCCATCGTGCCTTTGAACTTTGGCGGATCCTCCTCAATTCCGAAATTGTCCGAGTAAAGCTCGGCGATGCGCTCCATATCGTCGCTCGTGAGCGCGGGCGTTTCCGGAGCCTTCGCAAATTCGATCAATTGCTCTTCGTTGTAAATGTTCGGCAGGGTTGAAGCGACGCGATCATCAGCCAGCAACCATTGCAGCGCAGCCTGACCGAGCGTGCGATCAGTGCTTTCCAGAAAACGGAGTCGATCTATTTTCTTGACCCCGTTCAGCCGCCAACTTCGCGGGCGGTGCGCACGATGATCGCCCGGTGGAAACACCGTGTCGGCGGTGTATTTCCCTTCCAGCATGCCGGAAGAATGCGGAACCCGGATGAGGAACATGGTGTCTTTGTTCGTCTCCCGCGCGGTCTCGTGCAACGCTCGGCCCGGATGCTGTTCTAACAAGTTGTAGATGTGTTGCACACTCGTCGGCCCGCGTTCGCGAATCGTATTAATTCCTTCGTACATCCAGCCAATGGCCGGCCCGAGCGCAATACCGTAGTACCGAACT
>QHPU01000091.1 GCA_003219175.1 Verrucomicrobiota bacterium
GCGCGCACAGAACCCGGCCTGTGTTCACGTTGATGGCGGAGCGTCAGGATCATTACGGCCACGGGAATGGGCATGACTATTCGCATAGGCATGGCAAACATGGTCATACTCACGGCACGATTGATCCGCCGATCACCACTTCAGGGCGCGGGATCTGGGCAATCAAATGGTCGTTTATTGGCCTCGCCGTTACTGCGCTTCTCCAGATCGTTGTCGTCCTGCTTTCGCACAGCGTCGGTTTGCTCGCTGATGCGATTCATAACTTCGGCGATGCTGCCACGGCTATTCCGTTATGGAGCGCGTTTATGCTCTCGCGTTGGAACCCGAACGAGAAGTTCACTTATGGCTATGGCCGCGTCGAAGATCTGGCCGGCATGGCAATCGTCCTAACGATTTTTGTGAGCGCAGTTGCCGCGGGTTACGAAACAGTACAACGCTTTTTGCATCCGCAGCCAGTCGGCTATTTGTGGGCGGTGATGGCCGCCCTCTGTCATCGGCTTCATTGGCAATGAAGCGGTCGCGATTCTTCGAATCAGAGTTGGCAGGGAAATCGAAAGCGCCGCGTTAATCGCGGACGGTTATCATGCACGGATTGATGGCTGGACGAGTCTGGCCGTGTTCTTCGGCGAGGTTGGCGTCTGGATGGGTTATGCGCTAGCCGATCCCATCGTCGGGGCGCTGATCACGATCGCGATCGCGCAGATTGTTTGGCAATCTGCGAAAGCGGTCTTTACCCGCGCGCTCGACGGGGTCGATCCTAAAATTATTGATGAGCTCAGGCACGCCGCGACTCACGTCCGCGGCGTTGAGAAAGTGACCGACGTGCGCGCGCGCTGGCTGGGGCACCGGCTGTATGCCGAAATGAACGTGGCGGTTGCGCCGCAACTTCCCGCCGAGGAAGGCCACGCCCTTGCCAAAGAAGTGCGGCACGAAGCGATGCATCACGTCGGTCACCTCTCGAATGTTGTTATCCACATCGATCCGATGCAGGAGGCCGGCGAAGAATTTCATCGCATTCACGCGCACACCCACGACGGCCTGCCGGTGCATTCGCACTAGCCCCTTGGGCAGTTCGTGAATCTTGAGGGAGATAAATTTTCAGAGGCTGGCCCAGTTGAAGGGCAAGCTCTCCGACTTCGGCGGATTTCAGTTGCAGGATTTTCCGTTGCGACTAAATCTCCTCCTGGCATGAAGCCGCGCGCCTTTATTGGCATCGGAGTCGTCGCCGCCTTTTTGGCGGCGTTGACCATCGCTAGCTCTCCGCAGTTACACGAGAAACTGCACAAAACGTCTTCCCAACACGAGTGCGCTGCGACTATCCTGGCATCCGGGAATTGCGAGCACAGCGCTCCGCCGCAGGATGCGCCAAAGCTGGAAAACGCGCCAAATTCGCCTGCATTTCTACCGCAGCGTTTCCAACCTGTTATCGCGTCAGTTCCTTCTTCGATTCAGGAACACGCTCCGCCGGTCTCTCCTTAGCGCGAACCGGCCCGCGTTTGCGCGCGGAACCAATTCTCTTCCGCCGAAGCAATCGCGGTGACGTCTCGCGCCTGCGTTGTATTCACGCAACCGCACCTAATGCGGTTGCATTCTTCCATTTCAAATCATGAAAACTTTTGATGAAACAAATTTTGATAATCACGATTGCGGCGCTTGGCAGTGCTGGCACGGCGATGGCACAAGACGCCACTGCGTTACCCAACCCTTCATCGTCACCGACGCCGACGCCGGCGGCGGGAACTGCGACGGCTGAAAGCGTTGTTGTTACGAGTCAAGAACTCGACATTTCGCGTGAGCAAATCGTGCCCAGTTTGGGCGCGACCCGTTACACCGTTGGCCCTGATCGGCTCAGCCAACAGTCGCAAGGCGAGGAGGCTCCTTTCAATCAAACAATTTTGCGTTTCCCTGGCGTGGCGCAGGACTCATTTGGCCAACTGCATTTGCGCGGCGAGCACGCGAATCTGCAATATCGACTCGATGACGTCCTTCTGCCGGTGGGCATCACTGGGTTCGGCCAGGAACTTGAAACGCGTTTTGCTGATAACATCTCGTTAATTACCGGAGCGCTTCCGGCGCAATTCGGATTTCGGACGACCGGGGTAATCGATATTCACACCAAGAGCGGCGCTGTATTCACCGGCGGCGAGGCGTCGCTGCATGTCGGTAGTTTCGACACCGTCGCGCCGAGTGTGGAATATGGCGGAGTAACCGGAAATCTCACCTACTACGTACTCGGAAGCTATCTCCACAGCGGCATCGGCATCGAAAATCCGACAAGGAGCAGCAACCCGATTCATGATGACACCGATCAATACAAGGGCTTCGGCTATTTCTCTTACTTCATTGATGACACTAGTCGACTAACACTCTTGCTAAGTGGAAATGACAGTAACTTCGAAATTCCGAACAATCCCGGGCAAATCCCGGCGTTTGTAGTTAACGGCAAAACGATGTTCGATTCGTCTAAGTTGGATGAGAACCAGGCTGAAAATTCGGGCTATGCCATCCTTGCTTATCAGAAGAAGGCGGGTGACTTTAACATGCAGGCGTCGCTGTTTACACGGTATAGCGGCGTGCTCTTTCGGCCCGATGAGGTCGGCGACCTTTTCTTCAATGGAGTCGCCTCGCGCGTGAATCGCCAGATCTACACCCTTGGCGGAGAGCTCGACATGAGCTACAAGCTAAACGATCAAAATACGCTTCGGGGCGGACTGCTGTTCACCGTTTCGCACGCTACGGTCGGGAGTGCCACGCTTGTCTTTCCAGTCGACGCGATGGGAAATCAGAGCAATGATGTCCCATTCCGAATTGTCGACAATTCTTCGTTAAACGGATACTTCGCGGGTTTTTATCTGCAGGATGAATGGAAGCCATTTGAGCAACTGACCATCAATTTTGGCGGCCGGATGGATATTGCGAAAACAATCAAAACGGAAAGTCAAATCAGCCCGCGCATTAACATTGTCTACACGCCCTGGGAGGCCACGACTTTCCATGCCGGTTACGCCCGCTATTTTACTCCGCCGCCCCTCGAGAATGTCGAGCAAAGTACGATCGCAAAGTTTACCGGCACAACCAACGAATCCGCCATCACGCTCAATTCGCCAGTAAAGGCGGAGCGCGCCCATTACTTCGATGCGGGGGTGACACAGAAAATCGGAGACGGTTTGCAGCTGGGCATCGACGGTTTTTACAAACATGCGCGCAACGTCCTGGACGAAGGACAGTTCGGGCAGGCACTCATCCTTTCATCCTTTAACTACCGGGAAGGTGAAATTTATGGCGGGGAATTCACCGCAAACTACCAGCATGGCGGTTTTTCCAGTTACCTTAACATAGGTTACGAATATGCGCGCGGCATGCATGTCAGTTCCGCGCAATTCCTGTTTGATCCCGATGAGTTTGCTTTCATTCGCGATCACTGGGTTTTTCTCGATCACGATCAACGTTTCACCGGGTCGGGTGGAATAGCCTACACTTGGAACGATTGGACCTTTTCGGCCGATGCGCTTTACGGAAATGGACTGCGACGAGGTTTCGCCAATACGCAAAAGAATCATCCCTACGAAACGTTAAATCTCGGAGTGGAACGCAGAATTTCTCTCGCAGGAAAACAGGCGATCAAGGTGCGCTTCGACGTGGTGAACTTGTTCGATAAAGTTTACGAGATTCGCGATGGCAGCGGCATCGGCGTTGGCGCGCCACAGTTTGGGCAGCGCCGTGGATTTTACGGAACCGTGGCTTACGATTTCTGAATTATGACCGGCCCTCCGGCGTAACGAGCAATGCACACGGTCAACATCGACTTATGGAAACATAGCCACGTTTTCCAACGCGATTCATCGCACGGTGAACGCGGAACGCGTCGGGTGCTCATGCTGACGGCGGCAATGATGATCGTCGAAATCCTTGCCGGTTTGAAGTTCCGTTCGATGGCGTTGCTGGCCGATGGCTGGCATATGGCGACGCACGTGGCCGCGTTTACCATCGCCGCTGGCGCTTATTGGTTCGCCCGCCGGCATGCCAGTAATGAGCGCTTCAGTTTCGGTACCGGCAAAATCGGAGTGCTCGGCGGTTACACCAGCGCGATTGTGCTGGGCGGAATCGCCCTGGCAATGGCCGGCGAATCAGTCTGGCGAATATTCAGCCCGCTCACGATCGCTTTTAATCAGGCTATCCCCATTGCTTGCCTTGGTCTGGCGGTGAATGTGATCAGCGCGCTTTTGTTGAAGCAACACAATCACGATGGTCATCATCATTATGATCGCGGCGCTCATCATTCGCACGCTCATGATTTAAATCTGCGGGCCGCTTATCTGCACGTTTTGGCCGACGCTATGACTTCGGTGTTCGCAATCCTCGCACTTACCTGCGGCAAATTGTTCGGATGGATCTGGCTGGATCCGGTGATGGGAATCGTCGGAAGCGGTGTGATTGCGCAGTGGGCTTACGCGCTCGTGCGCGACACCAATGTCATCCTGCTCGATCGCGAGCCGGCGGCGAGCGATCTAAGCGCGGAGATTTGCAACGTCATCGAAAGCGAAAACGAGACGAGAATATGCGATCTCCACATCTGGCAGGTAGGAGTCAATCAGTTTGCCGCGATCATTTCGGTTGTCACTCATCGGCCTCGCCCACCGCAATTTTACAAAGACCTTTTGCGCGAACATACAGAACTCGCGCACATCACGGTGGAAGTGAACGCCTGTACTGAAGACTGAGTGTCGGCTGAGACCAGATTGTCGGATCGCTGCAAACGAGTGCCGTGGCTACAGCGTGGATCCGGCTGGCAAAAATTTCTTGCGCGCTAATTCGCCCCGATGGAATCTCGGCGGCAGATGAAGCCGTGTGCTCGTGTTGGGATCAACGTTTTGTTCGCCTTTTTTGTGGCGTTGACTCTCGCTAATTCGCCGCGGTTGCACGAGCGACTACACAAAGTCGATTCGCAACACGCCTGCGCCGCGACCATGATTGCGTCCGGTAGTTGCGAGCAAAGCTCATCGCCGCAGCTTGTTCCCAAACTCGAGAACGCACCAAATTCGCCCGCTTTTCTCCCGAAACGTTTTCAATTTGTTGTCGCCTCGGTTCCTTCTTCAGTTCAGGAACACGCGCCGCCCACATCTCGTTAACGCCTCGCGCGTCCGCGACGGGCTGCGTACCTATTTTTGCGCAGCGAATCTCACCGCGCGCTAATCGCTCGCACCCTCGTCGGCGGGATCATCAGCCGACACCAATCAAGTTTTTTAATGACCAGATTCCAAGTTCTAATTCCGATCTCAATGATCTTTAGCGGCGCAGCCCTGGCGCAAACACCTGCACCAACCACTTCCGCTTCCGTTTCAGATGTTGCCGCCTTGCGCGAGCAGGTGCAGGCACTCACCGAGACGGTGAAAGCGCTGCAGCAGCAGGTAAAAGACCAACAAACATTGCTGGAAAAGGCGAACATCGCGGGAAATCAATCTCCGCCACCCGAAGGACCGTCTTCGACGGCGTCGGCACCTGTACCGACGCCGCTGCCGGGCACGAGCCCTCAAGAAGCATTTCCAACGACGGATAGCTCGGTCGTTGCGAACGCGCCGAGTGCACCCGGCACGCCAGCAGGCAATGCGGGCGGCACAGCAACGGGCCAGTTTCCGACCACGGACGAATCAGTCGTCGCTACGCCGCCGGGGGCGGTCTCTTCCACGACGGGGACGCCGACGATTGAGACAGCCACCAGCTCGCTCACCCAACCGATCACGATCGGGGGTGGCGGGAAGAACTACATGAACATCTCGTTCGATGGCATGTTCGCACTGGCCGGGTCGAGCGCGCGCGACCTTTCCCACATTGAAGTGGGCGATCACGATCCGCAGCAGCGTGGCTTTAACGCGCGCAACATCGAGCTCGCCTTCGATGGCGCGGTCGATCCTTACTTCGAAGGTTTCGCCAACATCGTTTTCAAACTCGACAACGACAACGAAACCGAGGTCGAAGTCGAGGAAGCTTTCATGCAAACGACCAACTTGCCATTCGGGTTGCAGTTGAAGGGTGGCCAGTTTTTTGCCGCCTTCGGCCGAATCAACCCGACCCATCCGCACACCTGGGATTTTGCCGACGATCCGCTGGTCCACGGCCGATTGCTCGGACCCGACGGTCTGCGCGGTGTCGGCGCCCAGATTTCCTGGACGTTGCCGACGCCCTGGTACTCCCAACTAATTCTCGCCTCCCAGAATGGACGCGGCAGCACCGGATTTTCCTTCCGCAATCCAGGCGACAATGGGATTTTTTTCGGCCGCGAAACAACTGATCGGGAGCTACGCGGCCTTCAGGATCTTGTCTGGATTCCGCGCTGGGAGAATTCGGTCGATCTAAGCCCGACCCAAGTGGTGCTCGCGGGAGTTTCCGGCGCCTTCGGTTCAAACGAGACCGGGGCAAATGCGCGGACGCAGATTTATGGCGCTGATGTCTTTTATAAATGGAAGAGTGCTCACGCCGAGGGTGGATTTCCGTTCGTGAAATGGCAGAGCGAATTCATGTATCGCCGTTTCGAAGCCGGGCGCGGCATGAATGAATCATTCCCGGTCGCGGAAACATTCCACGATTGGGGGTTGTATTCTCAAGTGCTATGGGGTTTTCGCAAAGGCTGGGTCGCAGGTATTCGTGGCGATTATCTGCACATGCAGGATTCGCGATTTACCGACGATCCAGACCGGCAATCGCGTTCGCGCATCAGCGCAAACCTGACCTGGTATCCCACAGAATTTTCGAAGCTACGATTGCAATATAATCACGACTTTCTCGAATCGAATTTCTTCCTTTCTGCTCGCGACGTCGATTCCGTTTTTCTGCAATTCGAATTCATCCTTGGCGCGCACGGCGCTCACAAGTTCTGAAATATGAAGAATCATTCTCGCTCGCAATCCGTCCCCGGAATCGATGATCCCGGCCGCCGGCATTACCGATGCCGGCTACAAGTATTCGTCGCGGCCCTGTCACTGTTTCCGGTAATCGCACAGGCGAAGTTGAACGTCGTCGCCACCCTTCCAGACCTTGGCTCCCTCGCACGGGAGATTGGAGGCGACAACGTCAACGTGACGGTGCTGGCGAAGCCAACCGAAGATCCGCATTTCGTGGATGCGCGTCCGAGTTTCGTCGTCGCGCTGCGCAGCGCCGATGTGCTGATCGACGGTGGCGCCGAGCTGGAACTGGGATGGTTGCCACCGCTTTTGCAAAATGCACGCAACGCAAAACTCGATGTCGGCAAACCCGGGCGGGTGCAGGCGTCGCAAGGAGTTCGTCTAATGAACGTGCCGACGAACGTGACTCGCGCGGCCGGCGACGTCCACGCGCTCGGGAATCCACATTTCGGAGTCGACCCGATCATCGCCAAAGCCATTGCGCAGCACATCGCGCAATCGTTTTCCGCGCTGGATCCCGCGAACGCCGCAACCTATGACGCGAACTACAAAAAGTTTGAGGCCGCGATCAATGCCAGACTCCAGCAATGGGGCACGACCATGCTGCCGTTTAAAGGCCAACACGTCGCCGCTTACCATGATTCCTGGCCTTACTTCGGCCACCGTTTCGGACTCGAGATCGACATTTTCCTCGAACCGAAGCCAGGTATTCCGCCTTCGCCTTCGCACCTGGCGGAAGTGATCACACAAATGAAAGCGCAGAAGATCAAGGCGATCATCGTCGAGCCTTATCACGATCGGAAAATTGCCGAGCGCGTGGCCAGTGCGACTGGCGCCCAGGTTGTGGACTTCGCCCAGTACCCGGGTGCGCTTCCAAACACCGATGGTTACATCAAACTCATCGACGCCCTCGTATCGCGATTGGCCGCAGCGCTCAAATGAAACCTCACGCTTTGGTAGGGCGAGACTCTGTCGAGCCGTTGGGGACAGGGTCGCCCTATCGACGTGCGGAACTGAATGGAAAGCGCCCGATGATACACGATTCACGATCCAGCAATCACAATTCACGTCGTTTCAAAATATGTGGGAGGTAATGTTTTGGCCCATCGTGGCCTGCGTCCTTTTGCCCTGGCTGCTCGTTTATCTCGGTCTCCACGTCGTGCAGCGCGGCATCATTTTCGTCGATATCGCCATGGCGCAAATGGCGTCGCTCGGGATTTGCGTCGCTTTACTCTTCCGATTTGACCTTCACAGCTGGACCACTTTCGCAATCGCACTTGGGTTTACCCTTCTTGGCGGCGCGATTTTTTCGCTCACCGGAAAACGCGCCAGCAAAATTCCACAGGAAGCAATTATTGGCATCGCCTACGTGGTGGCAGCGGCAGCGGCCGTGCTCCTGCTCAGCCGCGCGGCCGAAGGCGACGAAGAAATCAAACAAATGCTGGTAGGCAATATTCTGCTGGTGACACCGGCGGAAGTTTGGAAATGCTTTGGCCTGTTTGTTGTGGTTGGCATTTTCCATTTCCTTTTGCGACGAAACTTTTTACTCGTCTCGTTCGATCGCGACCGCGCCTACCAGCAAGGTCTGCGTGTCCGTTGGTGGGATTTTTCCTTCTACGCCAGCTTCGGGTTGGTCGTTACCATTTTCGTCAGAATGGCAGGCGTGCTTCTGGTATTTAGCTACCTGATCGTTCCGGCGGTTTGCGTTATTAATCTCGTTAGCGGCGTTCGCGCCCGACTCGTTGTGGGATGGATCATCGCCACCATCGGCGGCATCGGGGGACTCTTCTGGTCCTTTTATGGCGATTTACCTTCGGGCGCGGCGATTGTCTGCACCTTCGGCGCCTTGCTTATCGGAGTCAGCGCCATCAGTCCCTTGCTCCACTCAAAGCGCGTGTAATCGCAGATTTCACGCTGAAGATATCATTCCCATTCTGCGCCCCTTCACGACAACGCGAGATCCATGGGCGGTACGAGGCACGCGTGCGCTCGGAGGAAATCGCCGCTACGCTCTTGCGTGTGTTCGTTTCGTAATCACGCCGTCGAGTCCGGCGGCGACAATTCCGATTGCCGACAGGCTGCCGCAACATGGACGCAAAAATAATTTTCTGGCAGGTAATCGCAGCCTATGCTTTCGCCCTGGGGGGTGGCACCCTTAGCACCTCGATCCGGTTATCACACAAACCGCTCTGCGCTTTAATCAGTTTTGCCGCCGGCACTCTGCTCGGCGTCACGTTTTTTGCCATCCTGCCGGAAAGCCTGGCAACAAACCAATGGTGGATGGTGACGATTGCGCTCGTGACCGGTTACGCCCTCTTTTTCTTCATCAGCAAATACGTGCACCACGTTTGTCCGGCATGCGCGGCCAGTCATTTCGATGAGGATGCGACGCGCCGCTTTAGCCAGATCGCGAGCGCTTTGATTGTGGCCTTGTCGATTCATAGCGCGACCGATGGCATTGCCTTGGGTATCGGACGGGAATTTCACGTCGCCGCAAACTGGTCCCTGTTCCTGGCTCTTTGCATTGCATTCTTCTTTCTCGCTAACGCATCCATCTTTTGGCTCGGCCTAATCATGGCTCATGTCGGCGGCGGATTTTTTTATCTCGCCGCACACGCTGTTCTGGGAGAAATGGTAAGGCACGGGAAACAATTGGTGATAACGAGCTTTTGCGCCGGCGTTGCGCTCATCGGAATCCTCAACATTTGCTTGAGAATCCTCGCTTCCTAGCGATTACCATTCCTCCTCGTGCATTCGTTTCACTACCGCGACGGCCACCTTTTTTGCGAGGATGTAGATCTTACTCGGCCGGCGGAAAAATTCGGCACCCCACTCTATATATATAGTACCGCGACCCTGCTCGATCACTACACCCGGCTCAATGCCGCCCTCGCGCCGCTCGATCATCTCATCTGCTATGCCGTTA
>QHPU01000126.1 GCA_003219175.1 Verrucomicrobiota bacterium
AACCCCGGCGAACATCGTGGCAGTGCGACCATTGAAAGATGGTGTCATCGCGGATTTCGAAGTGACTGAGGCCATGCTGCGGCATTTCATCACCAAAGTACACGGCCGTCGGATGCGGGCGCGACCCCGCGTGGTGATCGCGGTTCCATCCGGGATTACGGAAGTGGAAAAACGCGCCGTCCGCGAATCGGCCACTCATGCTGGTGCGCGCGAGGTGTATCTCATTGAGGAACCAATGGCCGCGGCGATCGGGGTCGGGCTTCCGGTCCAGGACCCGGCGGGCAACATGATCATTGATATCGGCGGCGGCACCACCGAGGTGGCATTGATTTCGCTTTCCGGCATCGTCTTTAGCCGGAGTGTACGCGTTGCCGGCGACGAACTGGATGAAGCGATCGTTCAGTACATGAAGCGCGCCTACAATCTGATGGTAGGCGAGCGCACGGCGGAAGAGATCAAGATTAAGATTGGCTCGGCCTACCCGAGCGATAAGGAAACCAGTGTGGAAGTGAAGGGTCGCGACCTGGTCGCAGGCTTGCCCAAGACTTTGCAAATTACTTCGCAGGAAGTGCGTGAAGCATTGTTGGAACCGATTTCGACCATCGTCGACTCAGTGCGAATCACCTTGGAACGTTGTCCCCCGGAACTGTCAGCCGATTTGGTTGATCGCGGCTTGGTGTTGGCGGGTGGTGGCGCGCTTTTGCGTGGGTTCGATAAACTTTTGAGCGAGGAAACCGGTTTGCCTGTCCATGTCGCGGAAGATCCGCTGAGTGCGGTCGCGGAAGGAACAGGCAAATGCCTCAATGAACTTAAATTTTTGCGCCAGGTTGCATCTGCCGATCGGCAGTGGCGCCAGCAATAATCCCAGAGTTTCAACTTTCCCATCGCTGAGTTCGGCGTCCGAGCTCTGTTGCTGAGATGAGTCGCACGAGCATTGTTGCGCTGGTCCTTTTCATTGCGGCGGTGGGATACTTTTTCAGTCTGGGCGCGGGCGGCACGCGCAAGCTGCAGGCGAATGTCTATCAATTCCTCGCGCCATTCTTGAGTTCGGGCTCAGGAATACAAAAGCAAATCACTTCGGTGCGGAGCAATTTGAAATCGCTCGATGATCTTCAGGCCGAGAATAATTCATTGCGAGTGGAGAACCGCTCGCTCAAGGCCACCAATCAGGCGCTGCGTGATGTCGAGCACGAAGTCAATCGACTACGTCACGCGCTGAATTACCGCGAACGTGCCGTGTTTAAATTGGTACCGGCGGAGGTGGTGGCGCGCGACTCTTCGACTTGGTGGCGAACCCTTACCATCAACCGCGGCAAACAGGATGGAATTGAGAGCGACATGCCGGTTGTGACCGACGAAGGACTGGTCGGGAAGACCACCACCGTCGGTGCCAACATTACGGTTGTTCTTTTGGTCTCGGATGAAAACTGTCGCGTCGCCGCCAATGTCGAAGGCACGCGTGAACAGGGCATCATTACGGGCGAGCGCGTCGCCGGCCAGAGTCCGCTTCTACATCTAAATTTTCTTTCGAAGCAGGCGAATCTGCAGCCCGGGCAGAAGGTTTATACCTCGGGTGTCGGCGGAGTTTTTCCTGCCGGGCTGCTGATCGGAAACGTTAAAGATTTCCGGGTGCGAGAACTGGACGGACAGGCGCAGCTGGTCCCGGCCGTTGATCTAACGAAATTGGAGGACGTCTTCGTCGTCGTCGGGCGCAAATGATTTTCTTCCTGGTTTTAATCGTGCTCGTCTTCATTGCACAAATCGCGGAGTTTTTCATTCCACCACTCGATTGGATGTCGAACGCGCATGTTTACATCACGCCGGTGCTGGTTTTTTACGGGGCGATGGCGTTACCGATGCCGCTTCTATTGGTGCTGGTATTCTGGGCTGGTTTTTTGCTGGATGCAGTAACAGCACAGATCATTGGGAGCCATGTTGAAATTTCGTTCGGCTCGTCAATAGTGCTCTACGCTGTTCTGGCGGGAATCATGCATGGGTTGCGGCCGCTTTTTGCGCGTGGGCGCTGGGAAGTGCATTGCATCATGAGTGGCATTTGCACTTCGGCTCTTTTGCTGGGCCAATATTTGATGCTGTCCTTTCGCCGCGGCTCCATCTTTTTTTCACGTGAAGTGTGGTGGCAGATCGGAGGACCTGGTTTGCTGGCCATGATTATGGCACCGCTTGTTTTTTGGGCCTTGCAGTGGTTGGCACGAGCCACTGCTTACCCGTATCTTCCCCGGCGAGGATTAGTATGAACCGGTTGCGAATAAGCCCGATCCTGCGGTTGCAATTTCTGGGGTTGCTCATGTTGCTCGGCCTGGGAGCGCTGGCAGCGCGGCTCTGGTGGGTGCAGGTCGCGCGCGGGGCGGCCTGGACCGCGCGCATTCGTGGCAGCTCCGCCGCCACAGTGCGGATCCCGTCAATCCGTGGCGAGATTCGCGACCGCACCGGGCTGCCGCTGGTACAAAACCGTGCCAGTTATGAGGTCGACTTTTATCTGCCGGAGATGGTCAAAGGCTATCGGCAGCGTTACGGCCAACCGCCCTTGACCGAGTATCGCGCGACCATCAGCGGGATGCCGAAGGACCTGAAGGAACCCGACATCGTTAAGATTGTGAACAGCGGAATTGTCCCACGGCTCGATGACTTGAATCTGGCGCGCGATTACAATGCCAGCCAGTTGCAAAAACATTATCGGACCAACACCGAAGTTCCCTACACCTACATCAAGGATATTGATTTCCTAACAATGGCGAAATTCGCCGAACACGATGTGGGACTGCCGGGGGTCGATCTCGCGATCAAACCGGTGCGCTCCTATGTGTACGGCGCGCTGGCGGCGCACTTGCTCGGTTATGTCGGCCCGCCGGATGACACGAACAAGGAAGAAGCGAAGAAGTTCACGTTTTATCAGGGCGACGTGGAAGGAAAAGCCAATATCGAGAAGATTTTCGATCAATATCTCCGGGGCAAACCGGGAATTCGCTACCTGCGACGGAACGCGAAAGGTGTGATTGATGGCGTATTAAAAGAAGATTCGCCGCAACAGGGCGCCAATGTTTATCTAACGATTGACGCGCGCATTCAGGCGATCGCCGAGGAAGCATTGCGGGCCGTCAGCCGCGCTGGCGCAGTGGTTGCCGATCCAAACAATGGCAACATCCTCGCGACGGTTTCGGTGCCGTCATTTGATCCGAACAAATTTATACCCAGTATCAAGGCGAAGGATTGGGAAGCACTGCGCAAAGATCCAGCCCATCCGCTGGTGAATCGTGCCATCAGTGGGCTTCCGCCGGGATCGACGTTTAAGTTGATCACCGCGCTGGCCGGTTTGCGAAAAGGTCTGACGAATAACAAATACAACTGCGGCGGAGGCATCAGCTACGGCGATCACTTTTTCCAATGTTGGGTTGCGTCGAAACATTACACCCACGGCACGATCGGTCTTTCGGATGCGATCAAAGTTTCGTGCGATTCTTTCTTTTATCAGTACGGGAACGCCGCCAGCATTCAATCGATTAATACTGTGGGGAAGATGCTCGGTATCGGAGAAGAATCAGGCTTGCAATTGAGTGGCGAGCAGTCCGGCAACATGCCCGGGCCGGAGTGGATGCAGATTCATCATCCGCAGGAGCGATGGACCCAGGCGCAAACCGCGAACGTTTCAATCGGCCAGGGCTACACCCTCGTGTCGCCGTTGCAGCTCGCGATGTCATACGTGGCGGTGGCCAATGGCGGCACCTGTTATTATCCGCGCTTGATCGACAAAGTATTAGATCAGGACGGGACACCGGTCGTGGATGAACAAGGCAAGCCGGTGAGTTTCGCGCCACGACTTCGATCTGATCTGCGGCGCGAAGTGACACCTGAGCAGATTGAACTAGTGCGGAGAGGCTTATGGAAAGTCGTGAACGAAGACGGCGGCACGGGTGGGCGCGCGAGACTCAAAAACGTCCAGGTGGCTGGCAAGACCGGAACCGCGCAGGCTACCGATCGCGGCCAGGAGGAAAATGTCGCGTGGTTTGTGAGTTTCGCCCCATACGACAATCCGAAGTACGTTGTCGCGGTGATGGTACAAGGTGCCTCGGGCCATGGAGGTGAGGTTGCGGCGCCAATTGCGACACGGATTTTGGAACGCATCGTGGAGATGGATGAAGGCAACTTCGACATGCAGGTGGCGTGGGTCGCTCCCGCCCATCACGATAATCCGTTTGAACTGATCAAATCAGTCGCGTTCAAAGATTCGAACGTGGGTGGCGGCGAAGATGAAGAAGACGCCGGCACGTCCAGCGCCGATGTACAAATGGCGAGCGGCGGTGGCGAACCGGACGTCGAGCAGGCGCCGGATGCCGAGGGGAGGGTGGCCCCGCGCCAGACGCGCGTGGCTCGTGCCCAATCCGTTACCACACCGCCGCCGGAACGGCGAGGATTTTTCCAGCGTCTTTTCGGCCGTCGCAGCACGCCCGCGCCCGCCCCAACGCCTACCCCGTCGCGCCGGTCGCGCGGTTTTTAATCATGCAACTTTTACCGGGACGAAGCGAAGAGCACGCCTCATCCGTAATTCACCAATTTATTTATGATCGACAAAGTTCGGAGACTTTTAGGGATCCCGCGCAAAACGGGAAACAAGCTGATTGTCAGCGTGGAGAAGCTCGAGCGGCGAGTGGCGCTGCTCGAGAACGGACGACTCGAGGAATATAGCATCGAGCGCAACACTTCGCGCAATATTGTTGGCTCTGTCTTTAAAGGCAGAGTCAAAAACATCGAGATGGGATTGAAGGCGATGTTTGTTGACATCGGCTTCGAGAAAAATGCTTTCCTCCATTTTTGGGATGCAATTCCGGCTGCGCTCGATAGTGGCATCGAGGAGATTGATCGCCCGGGCAAACGCGGTCAGCGCAAACGGATCACTGCCAAGGATATTCCGAATATTTATCCGGTTGGCTCCGACGTAATCGTTCAGGTGACGAAAGGGCCGATCGGGACAAAAGGGCCGCGCGTCACCACCAATCTGAGTTTTGCCGGCCGTTACCTTGTGCTGATGCCGTTCAGCGATCGCAGCGGCATCTCGCGCAAGATTGAAGACCCGAAGGAACGGGAACGCCTGCGAAAAATTCTGCGCCAACTTGATATTCCCGACGGGATTGGCGTAATCATTCGCACCGTCGGCGAAGGCGCCCGTGCGCGCTATTTTGTGCGGGATTTGCGCTTCCTCATCGAACAATGGGCCAAGGTGGAGCAGGAAATCAAAAATCACCCCGCGCCGCACCGCGTTTTCGAAGAGCCGGATCTGATCGAACGCACCGTGCGCGATTTTCTGACCGAGGAAATTGACGAGGTCTTATGCGATGACCGCGCCGCGCTCGATAGGATGGGTGAGCTGATTGGCGACATTTCACGGCGTTCCCGCAACCGACTTCACTTTTACGACGGCGCGTCGCCAATTTTCGAAACCTTCGGCGTGCAAAAACAGATCGACGACGCATTTCATCGTCAGGTTTGGCTGAAATGCGGAGGTTACATTGTCATTGATGAAACGGAAGCGCTCGTTGCGATCGACGTGAACACCGGTCGCAACAAAGGTGCGCGCGATGTCGAAAAGACAATCCTGCAAACCAATCTGGAAGCGGCCGATGAAATTGCGCGGCAGCTGCGGCTGCGGAATGTCGGCGGGCTCATCATCAGTGATTTCATCGATATGAAGAGCCGCAAAGACCAACAGTTGGTTTATCAGCTGATGCGGGAACGGTTGAAGCGCGACAAAGCCAAAACCCATGTCCTGCCAATTTCGGCCCTCGGTTTAATGGAGATGACCCGGCAGCGCGCGCAGGAAAGCTTGAGTGATTCGATCTACGAGAACTGCCCATACTGTCAGGGGCGCGGCGTAGTCAAAACCTCGATGACTACGAGCGTCGAGTTGCATCGCACCCTCAATACCGTAATGCGCAAGCACCAGGACGAAGTTCACGAATTCCGGGTAATCCTGAATCCCGATGTGCTAAAACGTTTACGAGAGGAAGACGAAGAACTTCTGATCGAATTGGAACGCCGGTACGCCAGCAAATTAATGTTTCGGGGCGACTCGAGTTTTCATCACGAGAAGTTTGTCATTACCGACGCGAGCAACGGCGCGGAATTGAAATCATAATCGCGCCGTTTTGGCACAACCACTGCTGTCCGATCAGTCGTTTCGTAATTGACAAGAGCACGATATGGTTGCTCGGTATCGCTAAAGGGGAACTAAAAAGGAGAAACAATGCAAAGGCTAACTACTGCGATTTGCGCCTTAGCGACCATGATAACTGTCGCCTATGGCGGAACGGAGACCTACTCCTCCGGCAAGGAGATGAAGCAGGTGACACAGGTGCCACCGTGTCCGGAATGGTACCGGGACACGGAATTTAATGTAAGCCTGTGGGGCACCTATATTTTCACCTTTAATAACTGGGACGAAGACCGCTACTTCGAGTCCGATCACGCCTGGGGCGGCGGTGTCGACGCCAAATACTTCTTCCATCGCTACTTTGGCGTGGGCATAGAGGGTTGGGCGGCAGAATCGACTCGTCGGCAATTCGACGGATTCGATTTTAACGGGCAACCGGTTTTCAGTGACGACTCCCGAGTCATCGGCGCGGTCAAAGGGACCTTTACCTTGCGCTATCCGATTCACTGTAGTCGTTTTTCGCCGTACCTTTACAGCGGCGTTGGCGCAATTTTCGGCGGGGGCGAGCGCGATTCCTTGGTGGAGTTGCTTCCGGGGGCCAAGGCTATAAGTGTCGGTTTTCCAGCTACCCATTCGGGCACCGACACCAGAGTGTTTGGTCAGGTGGGTGCCGGCCTCGAGATTCGTCTAACCCCCCACATTGGCTGGATGAATGACTTCAGCTGGAATGTGGTGGATGGCCCGGACAATAACTTTGGTATGGTCCGCAGCGGCGTGACTTTTGCCTTTTAGACAGAGTCAGTTTTTTCTAGCGGCGCCATTTCGGTTGACGAGATGCCGCCATTTTGCTTCCAGGCGCATGGGATCCGTTTTGCCTGCTCGCGGGCTCTGGCACAAATTAAGATTGACGGAGGTCCCGATTTGTCTATAAATCGCATTCATGAAACGCCTTAACCTATTTCTAACTTTATTTTTTGGAATGTTGCTGGCCGCTTTTGCTGGTACGGAGACCTATACCGGCAAGGAAATGAAACAAGTGCAGCCTGCTCCCTGCCCGGAATGGTACGGGGATACGGAATGGAACGTTAGCCTTTGGGGCGCCTACGCTTTCACCGAAACTGACAGTAACCGCTCTGGACGCGAACAGGCTGACGATGAAGCCATCTTCGGTACCTACGATCATTTTCTCGGTGGCGATCATGCCTGGGGCGGAGGTCTCGATGTAAAATATTTCTTCCGCCGGTATTTCGGGATCGGCTTCGAAGGTTTTGCGCTGGCAGGACGCGGAAGCCATCTGTTCACGGATGATTTCGGCCCCAGTATTGCGAGCGAGGAACATTATGAGCGGGAGGACCACGCCGTTGGGGGCGCCTTAGCGACCTTCACCTTCCGTTATCCCATTCATTGTTCGCGTTTCTCGCCTTACGTTTGGGGCGGCGTCGGTGGTGTGTTCGGAGGCCATAATGACAAGCCCCATCGAGTTTTTGCTGACGGAAGCGTGTTCGGCTTCACGACCGCAGAAGACGAGAGCCGCTTTGTTGGTCAAGTCGGCGCTGGCTTGGAGATCCGATTCACCCGGCACATGGGCTGGATGGGAGACTTCAGCTGGAATTTCGTCGAGGGCCCCCATAACAACTTCGCCATGACCCGGACGGGATTAGTTTTCTCATTCTAACGCGCGTTAAGCGTTTGCGAACGCCGGCAGTGCCCCTGTGCTGCCGGCGTTTTTTTAATGTGTTGGTTTCGCACGACACGCACACAGGAAGCAGGGAGTTGATGTCCTTTGTGGACTTCGTGTGAGGCCGTCGGGATTTGCGCAGGCAGCGGCGAGGTCGGAAAGTATGATCGTGGAATTCGCAGGTATACTCGACAATCTGCCATTAGAAGAAAGCGAGACGGTTCGGACGTTCCGTGCTTTGATTGCGCCGAAAAATAATGCCGAGCTCGATCGCCTGGCTGTCCGTGCCCGCGCGCTGACGCTGCAACATTTTGGGCGGACGATGCGGTTGTTCGCACCGCTCTATCTTTCCAACGAGTGCATTAACAGTTGCCGGTACTGTGGGTTCTCCCGCGAAAATCCCATTCTGAGGGTTACTCTTTCGGTCGATGAGGTCGTAAAAGAAGCTCGCCATCTCGCCGTCGCCGGCTTCCGGCAACTCCTTCTTGTTGCCGGCGAACATCCAAAATTCGTTAGTCGCGATTATCTGGCCGATTGTGTTCATGCTCTGCGTAATGATTTTTCTTCCATCTCAATCGAGATCGCTCCGATGGAAACGGAAGATTACGTTCCGATCGTTGAGGCAGGCGCGGAAGGGCTCGTTGTTTACCAAGAAACCTACAACCGCGCCATTTACGATCAGCTGCATCTGGCGGGTCCAAAAAAAGATTTCGCGTGGCGTCTTGCCTGTCCGGAACGCGGTTACGACGCCGGGTTTCGTCGGGTTGGAATCGGCGCGCTTTTGGGGCTAGCCCCATGGCGCGAGGAAGCCATCGCGCTGGCAGCGCATCTGGAATATTTGCTGAAACGCTGCTGGAAATCTTCCCTCACTGTCAGTGTTCCGCGCCTTCGTCCGGCGGCGGGAGAATTTCGCCCGCGTTTTCCGATAAGCGATCGCGATCTCGTTCATCTGGTATGCGCCTTGCGAGTGGCTTTCCCACAGGTCGGGATCGTTTTGAGCACGCGCGAGCCGGCTGCCTTGCGCGATCTGCTCATACAAGTGGGGGTAACAATGATGAGCGCCGGCAGCCATACGGAACCCGGTGGTTACACTGGCCAAGGTAGAGAAAAGGTCCATCTCACCGTCCGCGGGCGAATCGTCCCGGCGCAGGTTGTTCCTGCAACGAATGATCGAGACGATGATATTGCCACCGCTCAATTCGAGATCGGCGATTCGCGGTCGCCGCAGGAGATTGCGGCTGTCTTGCGTCGCAACGGGATCGAACCGGTGTGGAAGGATTGGGACACGGCGCTGATGGAACGATGAAAATCATCGTGAATGGTGAACCGCGTTCCGTGGTGGATCGGACAACCATTTCCGCGCTGGTCCGCGAGTTGAATCTGATCCCGGCAACGTTGCTCATTGAGCACAACGGATTGGCATTGCATCGCGAGGAATGGAGTTCGCGTGCCTTGCGCGATGGCGACAAAGTCGAATTCATCCGCGTTGTCGCCGGCGGCTGAATTCGCAACGGCCAAGATTCCTGTGTTACGAGCAGGGCGATCCGGCCTTGCACTTGCAACACTGCATTGCTAAGTCGGCAGCTGTCTCTTTACGCGGACTCGGATTTTTAGGAGGAAATTTGGCTGCGCGATACCAAAACCCGCATTCCGTCTATCTGCGAAACGACGATCGGAGTTTCCGCGGAAATAAATTCGCCCGCAGTGATAACGTCGACGAGTTGATCGCCGAACCTCCCTTTTCCGCTGGGACGCAGCATCGTTACCGCTGTCCCTTTTGCGCCGGGTGAAATGGGTAGGCCGGTAACGAATTCTCGCGGCGCGCTGAAGGATGGACCCGAGGGATTCGCGGCCAGCAAGGCAAAACGCCGATACAAACTGGTCCGCGGCAAATAACGGGCGAGCAATGCGATCACAATCATCGAGGCAATGATGGCAACCGATAGGTTCAACATCGGAACGAGCAACATCTTCGTCGATGGGATGACCGGTTGATCCGGATATCGGTCAACCATGGCCCAGAACAGTGAAGCGAGAATAAGGAAAGCGCCGACGACGCCGAAAATGATTGTCGAATGGGCAAAGAACAGGACTTCAATGAGAACGAGAGTAACACCCAGGACAAAGAACACGACTGCTTCCCATCCAGCCAGCCCAGCGAGATAGTGCCCGAGGAAGAAAAGAACGAAACAAGTTCCGGCGATGACGCCGGGCAAAGTCGCTCCCGGGATTTTAAATTCGAGATAAGCACAAACGATTCCAACAAGCAAAAGCAACGGCGCAAGCGCCGTGATCCAAAAAGCGAATTGTTCGAATCCGGTCGGCTGCAAGTGAACAAGCTGTCCGCCGAGTTTAGCCTTTTTTGCAAGGTCATCGATCGATGTCGCGATTCCATCTGCCAAGACCGGCTTTCCATTGATCCCCTCGGTCGCTTCCTTGGCATTTAAGGTAAGAAGCGAACCTTTCGCGTGCACAACGCGGTCGCCGATTTTCACTTCCTTGTCCTTGTTCATGAACGCCTCGCCGACATCCGGGTTGTGTCCGTTCTGACTGGCCGTGTTGCGGACGAGTGCCGACCAATAGGAAATCGTTTTCTCTCGGATGGTCTCGGGAAGATCTTGTCCCGTGGAAAGGACGGGCGCGGCGGCCCCGATGGCGCTGACCGGCGCCATATAAATGTGTTTGGTGGCAAGAGCGATGAGCGCTCCGGCGGATCCCGCATTTGTATCGATGTAAGTATAAGTGGGGATGGCAACGCGATTGAGCGCGGTGGTGATTTCTTCCGCCGAGTCCAACCGCCCACCGTAGGTGTTCATTTCAATCACGATTGCGCTCGCTTCAGCTGATTCCGCCAACTTGAGTCCCCGTCGAATAAAAAGATGCAGCGCTGGGGAGACCTCGCCTTTCAGCGGAACAATGACAGTATCGCCCTTTCGAATAATTTCACGGCCCTGCACGGTGGTTCCGATCGCCGCGACAAATAGCAACGGCAGCGCGATTTTACGGAAAATTTGGAAGCGGCTGCTCACGCGCTAAACTTGCCACGGCAAGCACGCTGGAACGAGCAAAAAGATGGCGATTCCGTCGGAGACAATCGAGCAGGTCGCGGCCGCGAACGATATCGTGGAAGTGATCGGAACTTATTTTCCGTTGAAGCGGGCGGGCGCAAGTTTCAAGGCGCTCTGTCCATTTCATCAGGAAAAAACACCGTCGTTCACTGTCAGTCCGCAACGCCAAACATTTCATTGTTTCGGATGCGGAGCGGGCGGCAGTGTTTTCCGGTTCGTGATGGATTATGAACATGTCGATTTTCCCGCAGCGGTGCACAAACTGGCGGCGCGGGTCGGGATCACGATTGTCGAAGAACGCCGCAGCGAAGATGAGAGCCAACAGCATGAAGCACGGCGTTCCTTGCTGCGTCTGCACGCGGAAGCGGCGGAATGGTTTCACGAAAATTTGCTGAAACGCGATATCGGAGCGTCCGCGCGGGACTATTTGAAGACTCGTGGAATCAGCCGCGAGGTCGCGAAATCATGGAAACTCGGCTACGCGCCGGAAAGTTGGGATGCGTTTTGCCAGTGGGCGAGCAAGGAAGGATATCGCCGGCAGGAGTTGCTCTCGAGCGGGCTGGTGAAACTCCGCGATGAAGAACGCGGCGAGGGTGAATTCTACGATCGTTTTCGCGGCCGTCTCATGTTTCCCATCTATAATGACGTCGGCGAAGTCATCGCATTCTCCGGGCGCGTTCTCGCTAATGATGCGACGGCGGCCAAATACATCAATTCGCCGGAGACGCCGCTCTTTCGCAAAGGCCGCGTCCTTTTCGGATTGCACAAAACCAAGCGCGCGCTGATTGATGCCGACTGCGCGATCGTCTGCGAAGGGCAGCTCGATTTGATTACCCTCTTTGAAGCGGGAATTCAGAATGTGGTCGCACCGCAGGGAACAGCCTTCACCGAACAGCAGGCGCATGTCCTAAAGCGGTTCGTTCGCGAAGTGGTGCTCTGTTTTGATTCCGATACCGCCGGGCAAAATGCGGCCGAACATTCGCTCGAGGCGCTGGTGCAAAACGACTTGGTGGTTCGGATAGTGGCGATGCCCGCAGGTGAGGATCCCGATTCACTGGTGCGAAAGTCCGGCCGGCAAAAATTCGATGAACTGGTCGCGAATGCGCCGGAATTTTTTGATTATTGGATTGAGAAGAAAGCTGCATCCGGCGATCTGAATTCCCTTTCCAATAAAATGCAGGTAGCCCGTGAACTGGCCGCGAGTGTCGCACATGTACGCGACCCGGTGATGCGAGGGGAAGTAATGAATAAGGTTTCCGCGCGGCTCAGCATTCGTGTCGGCGACTTCGAGACCTTGGTGAAACGCGGCGAACATAATCGCTCCGTAGCTTCGGCCTCTAAGGTGGGGCTGCCCGTCGCAGCTCCGTCGCACGATGTGGCCATGCTCTGTCTGCTTGCCTTGCGTGATGAAGAGGCGCATGCCTTCCTGCTCCAACAAGATTGGCGGGATGTGCTGGCCGATGTTCCGGGCGCGGATTTGCTGATAAAAATTCTCGAAGCCAATGTCGGGCCGGATGATCCGGCATCGCTCAATTTGTTTCAAACAACTCTGACGCCCACTGAGGAGTCGCTTGTCTCCGGCTGGCTCCTGCAAAAAATACCGGCCAACCCAACTGCGGTAGTGCGCGGGTGGTGGAGTGGCCTGCAACAGGCGATTTTGCGGCGGGAATTGGAAGCGGCGGAGAGCCGGCTGCGGCTCCCAAATCTGACCACTGGGGAAATCATGCAACTACAGAAACAAGTCCTTGACCTGCGGGACCAACTCCGCGACGTTCTCCGGTTTTCGCCAGCCCGTGCGCAAGAGCCCTAACATTTCGGAAATTCCCGCGTTTGCGAAGTTTTGAGGCTTTCCCCTGTGGCCAAGAAATTAAAACGAAGTGTGCGGGGACGGCGTCACTCTGAAAACAGTTCACGGCTCAACTCGACGCCGCAGCGGAAATCTAAAACCAGTGCACCGCCAGTAGGCGCGCGACAGCGTGGACGGCCGCGCAAGGCACAGCTCGTGGTGTCGGAAAAAGTAGTAATCGCTCCGAAAGTTGAAGGTAGCAATCGGCACGCAATCGCGTCCGATGATTTACAAAGCCGCATCCGGGAGCTGGCCAAACTGGCTAAGGAACAGGGTTACGTCACCTTCGACGATCTCAATGAGGTTTTGCCCGAAGGAATGACAGACGCGGATGACCTCGATGCGATTCTGAGCCAGCTCCGGCGAATGGAGATCGACATCATTGAAGCCTCGGAGGTCGATCGCTACAAGGAAGGTAAAAAAGAGAGCGAAGAGGAAGAGGAAGAAGAAAAACACGAGAGCCGCTTCGAAATTCTGGATGATCCGGTGCGGATGTATCTTAAGCAGATGGGGCAGGTGCCGCTGCTGACCCGCGAACAGGAAGTGCAAATTTCAAAGCGGATCGAAGAGGCCGAGCATCTGGTTCAGCAGCATATCAATCGCTTTGGTTTCACCGCCCAGGCGCATCTCGATCTTGCTCTAAAATTAACGGAGGGCCAGGAACGCTTCGATCGCGTCATTCTCGATAAGAAAATCGAGAGTCGCGAGCGCTACATGAAATTGCTGCCGCGCTTGTGCCAGAAAGTCGAGAAACTGGCTGCAACCACGACGCAACAATATGCTCAGATGCGGGAAGCAACCTCCCGGACGGCAAAGGCGCGGGCGAAAACTTTCCAACGTAGTATCAATGGTCTGCAACGGATTTATCCGCGGTTCTATCTTAAACAAAAGGTTACCGAAGAATTCGTGCATCTGGCCGATCAACATTTCGCCATGTTGATGGCGCTGAAATCGGATCGGTCGACGAATCAAGGACGTCGTAAGCAGGTACCCAGGCTGGAGGATCTGGAATGTACGGCGTGGCTTTCCGCCGACGAATATGTCGAGCATTATCAGGCATTGAAATTGTGGTTGCGCAAGGCGCTGCGGGCGAAAACCGAAATGGTGGAAGCCAATCTGCGACTCGTCATTTCCATTGCGAAAAAATACACCAACCGTGGCCTCTCGTTTCTCGACCTCATCCAAGAAGGCAACATGGGGCTGATGAAAGCAGTCGAGAAATTCGAATATCGCCGTGGCTATAAATTTTCTACCTACGCCACGTGGTGGATTCGCCAGGCGATTACCCGCTCCATCGCCGATCAGGCCCGCACCATTCGCATTCCCGTCCACATGATCGAGACAATCAACAAACTGATGCGGGTGCAGAAACAACTGGTCCAGGAATATGGACGGGAGCCAACGCCGGAGGAAGTCGCCGAGGAAATTCTGCTGCCAGTCGATCGCGTTCGAGCGGTTTTGAAAATGGCGCAGCAACCGATCTCATTGCAATCACCAGTGGGGGAGAGCGAGGAGACTAATTTTGGAGATTTTATCGAGGACAAGGGCGCGGAAAATCCAAGTGATGTCACTGCGATTGTGCTCTTGAAGGAAAAAATCAAAGACGTTCTCGAAACACTGACCGAACGAGAGCGGCAGGTGCTGGAACAACGCTTTGGATTGGTTGATGGATATAGCCGGACCCTTGAAGAAGTAGGCCGCCAATTCCGGGTAACCCGTGAAAGGATACGGCAAATTGAAGCCAAGGCCTTGCGCAAAATGCGACATCCTACTCGTATCCGGCAATTGGAAGGCTTCCTCGACGCTGCCGAGGTCTGAGAGACATAGGGATTGTGGACAGGATTTAAACCGCTAGATAAGGACGATTAAGCTCGATTGCCGGTCGACCTCATTATGAGGTAGCCTGAAGCCGAAACTTTCGGTAGGATTTCTAGTTAAATTTAATGGATATGAATCGCAACGAAGATCCGCAACTCTGGGATTTGCTCGGCCGGTCAAAAGGGTCGACACCCTCGCCGTTTTTCGCCCGTGATGTCGTCCGCGTTGTTCGCAGCCAGTCCGGAAAGGGACAAGGTCTGCGTACCTGGTTCAGTTTGCCTCAGCTGGTTCCAGCGCTGTCGGCCGCCGCTGCCGTCGCGATTGCTGCGTTCACAATCCAAACGTTGCATCATCAGGACCGATCAGCTCAACCGGGATTTGCCTCCGCAGAAGTCCAGGACGCCGAACTCGTTGCCGATCTGGAGGTTCTGGTCAACGATGACGACAGCGATGATACGCTACTGCTTTAATCTTCGGCATCGTTAGGCACTGGCTAAAGCGAATTCCGCTGCGACATGGGATCGAACCATGTTCGCAACTGTAGCCAGGCGTTTAATACCGGAAATGGCGATGCCGAAGAAATACGCGTTGGCCGTGCCACCAGTAATAAGGCCCGAATACGGCACTATAATAGATAACCGGTCGATAATACGGCGGATAGTAGCCGCATGGATAGGAGCCGTAGCCGTACGGGTAGTAGGCCGGGTATCCATAAACACCTGGAAATCCGATGCCGATACCAATCGAAACACCGGCATTCGACTCAGGCGCCGCCAGCACGATGAAACCAATCGCGAGTAGCGCGATGGTCATGAACTTTTTCATTCCTTCACCTCCTCCCTCGATGATTTAACCGATGATCGGAGGCAGAGTTTTGCCCGATTATGCGCTGGTCGAATTATTCGCAGGCTTCGAATATCCAATGACGCAGATATCCTCGCCGATTCGCTTGTACGACATCGATTCCAATCGAATGGAACGTTCAGTGGAAGGGGCACCTTTACCCCCAAAAGCGAGGACGCTCCCGCCGGTAAAAATCGGCGCGATATAGATCTGAACTTTGTCGACTAATCTTTGATCTAAGGCCTGGCTCAGGACGTCGCCACCACCTTCAATTAGCACGCTTGTGATTTTGCGCCGCCCGAGATCGCGCACAACCGAGCGCAATGTTTTGTTCCGCCATATCAAGGTGCGATCACGATTCGAATTGCAAAAGACTTTTGCAGTCCGCGGAAGCCGACCTGATTTGGTGAGAATCACTCGCAATGGTTGAACGCGTCGCGCTCCGCTGCGGACAGTCAGACGCGGATTATCCTGGCGGATTGTTTCGGCTCCAACAATGATGGCATCGACGACCGCTCGAAGTTTGTGTGCGTGAGCGCGCGCCGATTCCGAAGTAAGCCATTGCGATTCCCCTGGCGGGCGCGTCAGATGACCGTCCAGACTCATCCCGCACTTCGCGATGACAAATGGTTCGCCGGTGACAATCCATTTGTTGAAGGCTTCATTAAGTCGCGCGCAGTCCTGCTCCAGGATGCCAGTAGTAACATCGACGCTGCCAGCACGTAGAAGTTTGACGGCGCGGCCGCGATGTTGCGGATTTGGGTCAATGGTACCGATGACGACGCTGCGAACATCGCGTTCAATGATATAATTCGCACACGGTGCGGTCCGTCCTCGTGTTGAACATGGTTCGAGAGTTACGTAAAGAATCGCACTGTGCGGAACTGGCCCCGCTAACTTGCGCAAGCAATCAACTTCCGCATGATCGCCACCCGCCTGCCGGTGATATCCGCGTCCGATAATGCGATTGCTGTTAACGAGGACGGCTCCAACAGCGGGATTCGGGCTCGTTTTTCCCAGCCCCTTCTTCGCTTGGGCAAGGGCAGCTCGCATGAATTTTTCGTGCGTGCTTGGTGGCGGCACGAGCTGAAGGTATGATTAACGGTACCGGCCGCAACCCAGCAAGTATCTGGGTCGTACTGGCGCGCGCAGGGAAAGTGACGATGCCTTCGCTGTGCAATAATGTCCCACATTTTACACGTTCTGCGCGCCACATATAATACACAAGATACATGTAAACAATAACTTACGACCTCAGATCCAGAACTGGCATCTTCCAAGCTGAGGGTATTTTGTGAAAACAATTTAAAGGGACTTCAACACATATGAGTATTATCCGATATCAACCACCTCAAACTTTGGCCTTCAGCGGATTCGATCGTCTGAGCAACCTGCGCGACGAGCTGGATACCTTGTTTGAGATGCCTTTCTGGTCGAATTTCGGCCGGCAATCGCAACTTTTTAGCGGTTGGTCGCCCGCACTCGACCTTTACCAGAACAACGACAACGTCATCGCCCGGGTCGAGTTGCCCGGTATGCGCAAGGAAGACATCGAGATTTCCTTGCACGACGGAATGTTGACTATCAATGGTGAACGCAAGAGCCAGACCCCGGAAGGGGACAAAGCTGAGCGCACCGAGCGTTACGTGGGCAAATTCCGCCGTAGCATTTCTCTGCCGACACAGGTCGACGCGAATAAAGTCACGGCTAATTACCGTGACGGCATTCTGACGATCACTCTGCCAAAGGCAGAGGAAGCGAAGCCGAAACAAATCAAAGTCGACGTCGCCTGATTCATTTAGGGAGGAAACTGTTTATGGAAACATTAGTTCGAGAAAATCGTAATGCAGACCAGCAGCGGTCGGAACAATTGATTATGCCGGCCGCAAGCGTGGTCGAAGGTGATGGCGCCTACATCTTGAACGTGGAGATGCCAGGGGTGAACAAGGAAGGGCTCGAGATCTCGGTCGAGAACAATGAACTGACGATCGTCGGCCGGCGCTCTCTGCCGCAAATCGAAGGGACGTTGATCCATTGCGAATCGCGCTTGGAAAATTTCCGGCGCGTCTTCGAGCTCGATCCCAGCATCGACACTGCAAAAGTCTCCGCTCGAATCGAGCAGGGGGTTTTGACCTTTACGCTTCCGAAAGCGGAGCAGGTGAAACCGCGCAAGATTACTGTCAGCTAAGCGCAAGAGAAACGTAGACTTCCAAAGGCCGCGAACTCGAAACGTGCGCGGCCTTTTTCTTTTTTCTGGGGGAGGGCACGCGCCCTCGCGTGCTCATTGCGGCGTCTCGCCGCAATGCGCTAAGAGGGAAAAGTTCGCGATGGCGAGGGCGCCATCGCCAGCACGCGAGGCGCGTGCGATTCAGCAGATCGCCAAAGATTACGGAGATGGCGCCATCATGCGCCTCGGTGACGAAAAAATAGTCGATATCGATGTTATTCCGACCGGGAACATTTTGATTGATCGCGCGCTCGGTGTCGGAGGGTTTCCGCGCGGACGCGTTGTCGAAGTTTTCGGTCCGGAATCATCCGGGAAAACGACCTTGACGCTCACCGTCATTGCGCAGGCGCAAAAACGCGGCGGCCTTGCCGCCTTTATCGATGTCGAGCATGCACTCGATCCGCAGTATGCAAGGAAGCTCGGGGTTAACCTGGATGATTTGCTCGTGTCCCAGCCGAGCTCCGGTGAAGAAGCACTGCGCATTTGTGAAACTCTTATCCGTTCCAACGCGCTCGACGTTATCGTGGTCGATTCGGTCGCGGCCCTGGTGACTCGCGCCGAGCTGGAAGGCGAAATCGGCGATACTACGGTTGGCGCGCAAGCGCGTCTAATGAGCGCTGCTTTACGAAAACTCACATCCCTTATTTCGAAAGCGCGGACCTGTTGCATTTTCACCAATCAGATCCGCGAAAAAATCGGCGTGATGTTCGGTAATCCGGAAACGACGCCAGGCGGCAAAGCGTTGAAGTTTTATGCCAGCGTCCGTCTCGATATTCGCCGGATCGGCGCGATCAAACAGGCTGATGGCGTCGTCACGGGCAATCGCACACGGGTCAAGGTGGTGAAGAATAAAGTCGCGCCGCCGTTTACCGAAGCCGAGTTCGACATCATGTATAACGAGGGCATCTCATCGACAGGCGCGCTTCTTGATCTCGCGCTGGAGAAACAAATCATCGAGAAACGCGGTTCCTGGATGAATTACAAAGGCACTCAACTGGCCCAGGGGCGCGACGCCGCCAAGGATGCACTCAAATCCGACCCGAAACTCTACGAAGAAATCCAAGCCGCGGTGAAGGCGAAGCTCGACGAAGAGAAGGAATAGGGCGTAAGCGTCATCTAGTTCGGTTGACCTTGGAGTTTCCTATCCCGGTGTTTCAACGCCGCTCAGGATTCCACCAAGATGGCCGGTGAGGGTGATCATCATTAGCGCCAGGAAGGTTACTGCGAAATAGGCTAAACCTGGCGAGATGCCTTTCACGCGGAAGCGCCAGCGCATCCAAGAGAGAAAGAAGATTAGCGAGGCGGAACTCAGGGCGCAGATCAAATGCAGCATTAAGTTGCCTTTCAGGGCGGCGCCTTCGAGCTGCCATTGCCATGCCCCCAACCCTGTAGCGATCGCTAAGGGCAGGGTGAGCGCGGCGCCGAGGAGATTGTAATAGGCGACAGATGCGAAAAGCGGTTGCTTGCGCCAGGCCGCCAGTAACTCAAAGACAGCGCTCGCTATAAAAAGCGCAATCGGAAAATGAATGATAACCGGATGCTGGGCATGCCCGGCCAGAAGCGTAGCCTTTAAATCGAAGGGATTCGGAGAATGGGAATGTGCGAGAAATAGGTTCATACTGTTCACGGGCCATTACTACGAAATGGACATCAATCGCGCCCGACTATTTCTCGATGATAATTATTCCGGTCATCTTCGGATGAACGGAGCAAAAATAGTTGTAAGTGCCCGGAGTGCCCGCTGTGATTGTGAACTCCTGGTCGGTGTCGAGCGCGGTCGATTTCTTAAACTGCTTCTCGACGCTCACGATAGTGTGAGGTTCTTCATCGCGGTTGATCCAAGTCACCTTTGCTCCCGACTTCACGGTTATGGTCTGAGGATTGAAGGCGAAATCTTTGATCTCTATTCTATCCTGTTTAGTGGTGGTGTCGTTGGCGTCCTTCATCTCGCCAGCGAGGGCAAAGAGCGACAGGTTAAGAAAACTAATGCCGCACAACAGCGCCGTCATTTTATTCTTCGAAGTAAGTGTAATCATAGTTTGAGTGGATTTAGCTGAGAGTGGAGTCGACAACGGCCAGGGCGGTTTTGCCCTGCTTATACTGAACGCTCGTTAGTCCAAGCATGCCGCGCAGCTTTTCCGCGGGTACCGTCATTGGACCCGGCGACGCCGCGGTTCCAGGCGCGGGCTGCGGGAAAGCAGTCGACATTGCACTGTGGAAAGTCACGTTTCCTTCCACTTTCTGAAGCACCTGATGAATGTGTCCGTTTAGAACTGTAACCGATCCGAAGCGTTTCAAATATCCAAGAGCGCGTTCGCTATCACTTGTGCCCCATCCCCATTGCGGATAAACCGCCCAGAGAGGGATATGGGCGAAGACAACAATCGGCGTGCTGGTTCCGAGATCCTTCACGTCTGCCTCGAGCCACTCAAGTTGCTCGTCGCCGAGTTGACCCAAACCGCCGGCCTGAAGGTCCAGGACGTTAACCAGTCCAATGAAGTGGACTCCGTTTTTGTTAAAGCTGTACCAACCTGAACCCTTGGCTTCGACGCTTTTTAAATAGCGATCACGATAGAGTTTTCCCCCTTCGTTCAGGACATCGTGCTCGCCAGGGACATAAAATACATCCTTGGTCTTGCAGCTCTTGAGCACTTGATCAAACGTGTCGAACTCCTCCGGCTTTGAGAGCTGAGTGATGTCTCCAGTGTGGATGAGGAAAGAAGGCGGAGTGGGCATTGCGTTGATGCGATCGAGAGCAATCTTGAAGGTCTCAGTCACATCTTTGTTAGCTTCTTTGCTGAAGCCGATGTGGCTGTCGCTTATCTGTAGAAAGCTAAGATCGCTGGCGGGCAGGGGTTCTGCGGCCTTGGCGATTTGGGCTAGGGTTTTTGATGCGAGGACTCCGCCGCTAACGGTCCAAAGAAGGCCAGTGCCGGCCCAAGCCATGCATTGAAGAAAGCCGCGGCGATTGATCCCGTCGTGTTCGTGGTCGTGAGAGATATAATCGGACATAGTATTGGTTTTTGACTTGGATTGTTTTTTGATAGGTTGCCTTACACCTGTGCTTACCGACTCCCCCCGATTTTATTCCCGGGATCTTCGGCGGTGAGGCTGCCAATCGTGGATCCTTGTGCCGCTGCTCCCTACTTCTCGCTTTGCGCTCGGTTTCCCGACGCTTGTCTTTGCTAAAACGCCGCGCTCAGGCATGGGCCTGGAGCGCGGCGTTTGAAAGCGGGAAGTTACCGTCAGTCACCGTTTTCTCTCTCCGCTGCGTCCGCAGCGCGGGCTAGAGAAGTGATTAGCTGCATAAATTGAGACGATTGCCCCCGAAAAAGGCCGTCTTCAATGAAGCTGTTGATAGCACCTCTTGCGTCTAATTGTCCAGGACCGGTCGGCCGAATAATGGCACACGGAGGCAGGTCTGGACTGATGAATTCGCACGGCTCGGGCATGATCAGGTTGGCTTGCAACTTCTCCGGCTGCCCTGTAGTCAAATCCTTAAATGTCACCCTTGAATTATTGATTGGATCGAAGTCAGTCAATGGAGTGGCATTGCCTGCCTTGTCCTGCCAGGTCTGGAAATGCATGATCTCGGATCGGCCGATGCTGATAAGGATCCGTAGAACTTCCAGGCTGGTTACCTTCTCAGCCAGCGTTGCGTAGAGGCTGGTGCCGCCCTGTTCAATATAACCAAAGTGAAAGCCCGCGGTGAAAGCGATTGCCTTGACGTGGTCACTGGGATTGTTGGCATCGCCCAGTTCATTATTGTTTCGCGGAATTGCCGTATGCTGTCCAATATGCAAACTCGGGACCGCGTTGGCGAAGGTCGCACCGAAATCGGGGTTGGTGGCGCTGCGGTATCGGGTCCACCAGCTGGTATCCACACTGAGTTGCTTTAGGTTCGTCAGCCTCTCAGTTTGCGGAACGAAGGAGACTTGGCTAGGCGCCAAGGTGGCGAAGTGGCTCAGGTCAACCTCCTGCTCGCCCTTCGATTTCAAATAGGCATTCAGGAAAGCCGCGTGACTGATCTCATCATCGGTATTGTCGGCGATATACTGAGGCTGATCGCCATCAAGAATAACCAGGCCAGCCTTATAGCCTGAATCGGGAGCATTTACTCCTCCCAGTTCGTTGTATTGCTTCCACAAGTCGGTTTCGATCAATTCAGCGGCAGCAAGGAGCTGAAGGATCGCAACATCTCCACGGGTAAGAGCGTTCTTCTCCTTTTCATTTCCGTTCTTTGCCAAGGGCGCTGAGACCTGGGCCGCTAATTGCGATGATCCTGTGACTTCTTTGGCGCTTTTATGTTGGAAGTAATGAGTATCAGATTGCATAGAATGGGTTTATTACTTAGGTTTACTTAGATTTGGGTTTATTTATGTTTCAGGCAGATTTGTTCTCTCGCCCTTTCCTAACCGATCCGGCGCGTTTTTATTCCAAAGAATCTTTGAGACGTGAGATCTTGGCGTTATCCAACTGGATCACCAGTAAGATTTAAGGGTCATCGCTTGGCGCCAGAGCGAGATTGGCGCTGCTCCATTAGACTGCTGTGGTGCGACTTTCAGCTGTGTTGTTGACAATAGTTTCGCTTCGTTCAGCTCATAATCGCCGTTCCGCAGCGAAATCACTACGTCGGCTCCTTCACGCACCACTCTGCTTCCGCAATGGCGCGCCCGACGGAATGTTTCCCTTTGACTACAATGACCTTCTTTTCTATAAGATCGAGGGTCATAAGTCAGCCCTCTGTTTCTTGATGCAATCCCTGATTCTCATCGAAAAACCTTTTAACTTGAGCGTATCCAGCCTCCCCTCTCCGGATTTTGATAAGCAGGCGCGCTAAGTCATTTCGCCTGCGTTGAACAACCAAATCGTGTTCCTCCGTTTGCAATGGTTTGTAAGCGTTCCGGGCGACCCCAAAGTTGCGCGCTTCCTGGCTGACAAAACCAGCTGAACGTAGTTGGCCTAATTCCTTTAATGTACCGGCAGCCGCCACTTGGATTTTTAGAGTACGGCCGTTGCTACTATCTGAACCATGCTCACTCTTTTCCGAGTTCATAGTCATCGGTAAAATTGCCTTCAGTTATTCATACCATTCTGAATAGGTAATATTCCCATTCTGTAAGAAGGTGCTTGGCAAAACAAAACAGCCAGAAGGCCCTGGCATACCGCAACGCAACGTTATGCGCGGATGTTTACTCAAGAAAGGATCCACCGCTCAGGATCCGAGTTACTCCTAGAGAAAACTACTACCTGTCCTGCTACGAAGTTGGTGACCGCGGCTACTGGCCCAGCAGAATCTTTTCTACCGGCTGCGACGGCGTGACTTCAAGGTCCAGAACAGTAAGTCAGGCGTCGGCTGTCGGTATCAATCCGTTATGACGATGGAAAAAACTCTTGATTAAATCGTATCTTTTCCCAGTGCTCTGGACCTCGATCAGGAATCGCGTTGCCCCATCAGCCGTTCGCTGAACAATAAGATCGCACCCGTAACGGTATAGGTTCTGTTCTGCAATCCGCGCCACCTGAGCATCGAACGCTTCTGGCGCGATCGTCGCGGAACGCAATTGATCTAATTGTTTTGTAGCGGCGGCGGCTGCTTCGCGGATTTTCTGGATGCGATCCTCGTACTTTACGTCAAATTCGTTTCTCACTTCAGAGTTCATCCGAGTTTTCGTAAGATTGAATAGTTTGCGAAGGAAACTTGAACTCGTGCGGTGCCTGCTTTCGCCACGCGTCGCGGATCCCTGGGTCGAGCGAACCGTTTGTGTAAGTACGTTTGTGCCTCGTCCGGATCGAGAATCGTTCGCCGCCCTGCGGTAATGACAATGGGCAGTCGAATGTAACCGTGGTTCTCTGATCGAACCTCGATGGTATTAGATCCGGCTGGTAGCGTCACAAGCGCGGGAATTTCGTCACTCCGTGAAATGTGGTTTTCTACATTCTTAAAGAACTTCCCCGTCGGGGGGTGTAGATGGAGTAGGAGCTGTGGGGGTAATAGAATGTGCCTCCGTCATCGAATCAATCGGTAGCCGAATAAACCAGCAGATAGCCCTGACGTAATTCGGATTGGTCGTTCAGTCCTGCTTGGATAGATCCGGTAGAGGAATCTCTTTGACCCGCTTGGACCAAAACTGGACCGCCAAAGCAGAAGGCCAGCTGAACAATTAAAAGCACGGATTTCAAACAAGCTAAGCTAGATGAACGAAATAAAGATTTCATGTGTAATATGATTGAACGTTTACTTGACGATGATTGTTTTCTGTCATCTGGGGGATAGAACAGAAGAAGAGTAAGTTCCTCAGGTGGCGAACGTGTTAGAGAAGCTCTGCTTAGGCTGCAATAGAGTCGATTTCTGAAACTGATTCTCAGCGCTTGAGTTAACGAGCGGTACCTTATCGTGGTTGATCAAGGTCACGCTCGCGCCGGCCGACACGGTGGACATCTGGAGTGGGAAGCTGAAGTTTGCGATGGCGATCCCATTTTTACCCCCTTCGACGGGAATTGATCCTTTAGTTTCGACTTCCCGACCACGGATGCTAGTGAGAGAAGCCAGCGCAACGAACAGGAAGATCGCTAGCGTGCCAGTATTCAAGTGCCTCAGAAACGGAGTGAGTACGGTCACGCACTTGGTAGCTGATCTTGGATAATAAGCGGGCGAGGTTGTCATAATGTGGGTCTTTCGTCGCTTGGTTTGAGTGATTCGACCATGGATAAAATTGCTTTCGACAATCCATACCGTTTGCCGCCGCAAAATATTCCGTGGCGCAGAGACCATATTGGGAGAGAGAGGCCGGCCCGACGGACTGCGCTGGATTTGGTGACGCAAAAAAATGATGCGTCGCCAGAGGAAACGCGAAGCAAAGATTGTAGTTCGTCCTAGCGAACTAGCATCCTGTGCTCAGATCGAGTGCCTGATCGAACTCAATGGGGCACACTTTGTTCTTCGAAAAGCTGCTTGAACTCTTGCAACTCTTTCTCATTAATGTCAGAAACAGCCCAGTAGTTCAAGTCCGATTCTATCCAGTGCAAAAGCTGATAACCTTGGTGCGTAATTATCTCCGGAGTTCTCTTTTCATCGGGCGCTGCCGGCCAAACAAACAGGTTAATAAAATGTTTGCGTCTTTGGTAAATCAACGCAGCCACGGCCCTGTTATCCAGATAATCGAGACGGCCACCGATTAAAGGAAATCCTTTCGGGGAAAGATCGACCACCGCAGGTGCGAAATCGAGCTTTGCGTCCAGCCAGGGCTTTACGGTATGCTGGTCGGAGGAAGCAACGTCCGTGAGGTGGTTTGCCATAAGCGAGCGCACATGACTGGCGATAAGCTGCGTGGCGAGAAACTGATCATTGCCTGGTCGCTGCAATCGGGGCAGGACGTTCCAGACGATAACGGCTGCAAAAACGATGGCAGCGGCGAGAGCTAGCCAATTCCATGAGGTTCCAAAAAGAATCGACCGTGATTCTGCCTGCTCTTTTGCGATTAGCGGCCGAGCTTCTACCGGGATGCTGCCGCTGCCATTAGGCTGTTCGGCCATCTCTTTTCGCAACGAGGATTGGATTCGCTCCCGTAATTCTAAGGGCGCCTTGTAATAAGGGGTGGCGTTGCCAATTGCGCGAATTAGCGAACCATGCGTTGCGTAAGCTTGATCACATCTAGGGCACTCCCGTAAATGTTGTTCGATTCTCTGACTGGTAATCGGATCCAATTCGCCATCCAAATAACCATCCATCAGTTTTGTAGTTTCTTCGCAGTTCATCTATTTCTCCTTACCGATACGAGCGGCCAAACATTCCTTAAGTTTGTCCCGCGCGCGGGCCAGCCGCGACATGACCGTACCCAGCGGAATTTGCGCGATGTCGGCTATCTCCTTGTAGGAGAGGCCTTCCTGATGTCGCAGCGCCAAGATCTCACGGAACTCGGCTGGCAATTGATCCATTGCTTCCTTAACTAGTTCCGCGTCTTCAGCATGCTCCAGAATCGATGCGGGACTGACC
>QHPU01000092.1 GCA_003219175.1 Verrucomicrobiota bacterium
AGAATGAGAACAAGAGAATTCCACGTCCACGCGGTAGTGAAGAATTGGTAAGTAGTCATTGAAATAGTGGAAGGATGTAAACGGTAAACAGCACGAAAACCCAGACGATATCGACGAAGTGCCAGTAGTAGCCGGCCGCTTCAAAGGCGGAACCGTGTCCGGAAGCGAAATCGCCCTGCCAGGCTAGCCAGAGGAAAATCAAAAGTGCGACGAGCCCAATGAAAACGTGCAGGCCATGAAAACCAGTTAGGGTAAAAAACGCGGTCGCAAAAAGGTTCGTGCTTACTTCGACTCCGCTCTGGAACAGTTTCCAGTACTCGCCTACTTGCCCGACCAAAAACACCGCACCCAGGGCAATAGTGAAAATAAGCCAGCCGAGCATTGACCCGCGTCGTTTGTGCCGCAGGGCAATTTCCGAACGCCAAAAGGTGAAGCTGCTTACGAACAGGCAGACGCTAAAGAGCAGCGTGCGTTTAAGGTCGAGCCCATGTGGCCCGGGTCCGGGCTGAGGATGCGCGTAAAAGTATAAATAAGAGAGAATGAGGATGCCAAAAAACCCTGCCTCCGAAAAAATGAAGGCGAGGATCCCGGTCTTGTTGTGATCAGGGAGAGTTACGTCCGCCGTGTTTGGACCGACAATTGTATCCGGCCGATCCGGATGCGCGATGTCCCATAATGGTCGCCGGCCGCGAATCGGCGGGAGAGCGTAAAAATTTTCATGCGGCGGCGGCGAACTTGTGGCCCACTCCAGGGTCCATGCGTCCCAGGGATTATCGCCTGCGATTTTTCCTCGGAAAAATGAGACGGCGAGATTCCAAACCAGGACGAGCGCTGATGCGCTCATGAAGAACACGCCACTGGTGGAGAGCATGTTCATCCATCCCCAGTTCGGCAGGTCGGGATAAGTATAGATCCGCCGCGGCATCCCAACGAGCCCTAGGAAGTGTTGGATGACAAAGGTCAGATTAAACCCGATGACCATCAGCCAAAAAGTCCATTTTCCCAACGACTCCGAGAGCATTCGCCCACTCATTTTAGGAAACCAATATTGAATCCCGCCAAGGACGGCGAAGACGATGGCGCCCACGGCAACGAAATGAAAATGTGCGACGAGGAAATAGCTGTTTTTGGTCTGCCAATCGAGCGGCACGATGGCATGGCTGATACCTGTGATCCCGGCAATAAGAAATTGGATAAGAAAAGCGATGCAAAACAACATCGGCACTTGAAAACGGATTCGACCGCCGAGCATCGTTGCGGTCCAATTGAGCACTTTTACCCCGGTTGGAATTGCAATGAGCATCGAGGAAATGGCGAAAAAGACATCAAGTGGACGACCCATGCCTACCGTGAACATGTGATGGCCCCAGACGCCCATGCTGAGCACGGCTATGGCGACACTCGAAGCAGCGACGAATTCGTAGCCAAAGATCGGTTTACGCGAAAAGACCGGGATGATTTCAGACACCATGCCGAAGGCGGGTAGGGCAAGGATGTAAACTTCCGGATGGCCAAACGCCCAAAAGATGTGTTGCCACAAAACCGCCGAGCCGCCATGAGCAGGAAGAAAGAAATGTCCTTCAAGTTGTCGGTCGATGAGAAGCATGGCGAGCCCGGCATTCAATACCGGCAGCGCCGCGAGGATGATGAAAGCATTGACGAAGTTGATCCAGGTAAACAACGGCAGGCGCCGCATTGTCATACCCGGCGCCCGCAAGCAAAGAACGGTTGCGATAACGTTAATGGCAAAGCTAATCGAACCGGTCCCGAGGACGAAGATCGCGATCGCCCAGTAGTCGACGCCTTGCCAGCCCGCATAGGGGGTTTCGCTTAAAGGCGCGTAGGCAAACCAGCCGACCGCCGGCGCGCCTCCCGCGAGCACGCTAAAGTGCAGCAGAATTCCGCCTAACGGTACACACCAGAATCCGAAGGCGTTCAGCCGCGGGAACGCCATGTCGCGTGCGCCGATTTGCAGCGGGAGAACATAATTAACAAACCCAAACGTTACCGGCATGACGACGAGAAAGATCATCGTCGTGCCGTGCATGGTAAATAATTGGTTGAACGTGTCTGGCGCGAGAAAGTGATTGTTAGGTATCGCCAGCTGCAGGCGCATGAAAAGCGCTTCAACTCCAGCGATTACGAAAAACACCAGCGCAGTAAGCATGTAGAGAACAGCGATACGCTTGTGGTCGACGGTTGAGAGCCACGCCAGGCGATAGTGTGCGCGTTTGGCCGGGTCCAGGACTGCATCCTGGAACATCGCAATGGTAGTCGGACCATTCATCGTAGCGTTGAAAGGTATTCGCTTAATTGATCGAGCTGCTCGTCGGTGAGAGAGTAGTCCGGCATGAGCGCGCCGGGTTTAATGTGCTGCGGGCTCTTAAGCCATGCCCGCATGTTGGAGGGCGTGTTCTCCAGAATCCCGGCACCAAGCTGTCGTCGGCTTGCTACATGGGTCAGATCGGGTGCGACGCGCGAATTTGCGCCGGGCACGCCGTTAATCGCGTGGCAGTTGATGCAGGTCGATGTCCGAAACAGCTCCAGGCCTTTCGTTGTGGCGCTGCTGGTCGGAGCTTGAGCTGGTCTGAGTTGCGTCTGTTGCCATTGTTCGAACTGCGTCGGCTCCTCCGCCACCACGACAATCCGCATCCAGGCGTGCTGCGTTCCGCAAAATTCGGAGCATTGTCCAATGTATGTGCCAGGCTTGTCGGCTTGTAACCAGATGTGGTTAGGTTGGCCCGGCACATTCGTCATTTTGCGGGTGAGCTTTGGTACCCAGAACTCGTGCAGCACATCCTTTGACTCCAGCCGCACGGACAATGGCTTGCCAGCAGGGATATGAATCTCGTTCGCAGTAGTGACACCCGACGCCGGATAATCCGCTTGCCACCAAAATTGATGTCCGGTGACCACGACGTCGGCGGATGGCGGAGGTGGCGGATCAGCCCGGTTCATTGCCGGGAGGGTGAGAGCAAATAGGAGAACGACGATCAAAAACGGGATGACCGTCCACGTGACTTCCACCTTCCTGTTACCAGCGATCTGATTCGGGTCGGGCTCACCCGCGCGTGCGCGAAAATGAAAGATCGCATAAACGACCCCGCCGGTCACGATAACGAAAATCAGGGCCAGGATGATGCCAGAAACAATGCCCAGGTCGTAGATTGCGCGTGCGAGCGGTGACTGCGGATCCAACGCATTTGAGCTGGACATGGTTGAGACCTTACATCTTTGTTTATCCGTTTCCGCCCGTTACCGCCACCTGAACGCGCGTTGCATCGACTAAGTCGCGCGTATCACTCGGCGATTTACGCTTCTAATGCCGGGCGGTAAAGAAAAAAGAAGAGTCTGGGCGCTGACAATTGATGACAATTTGTGCGAATACTCAGCCGGGCAAGACGAATCATCATTCCGGTGCGAGAACGCCGGCGATCCAGGCGAGCAGGCGATCGCAAAAAATGATTGAACACGAAACAGAATGAGCTGAGCATGCGAGGAACATCAGTCAACATCCGCTTTGGCGATGCTGAGCTGTCGAGAAGAAGGGGAATTATGAGCGATCCATTGAACCCAACATCCGACGCGGAGCAGTTGATGTTCGGCGCAATTCCCGGCAAGCCCGCGCTCGGCCGCGGACCTGCCGTTAACGGCGACTACTCGCGGCATCCATACCATCATCCCGCCGCTGGATGGGGCGCCGCCGAAAGCGTCGCTAATGTCCTCGCGCGAGCGGGCGAGCCGATCGAGGGTTTTCGCGCGATCTTCGTGATGAACCATCAGGACGGTGGTTTCGATTGCCCCGGCTGCGCGTGGGCGGATGACCCGTCCGGGCTGAAACTCGACATCTGCGAAAACGGCATCAAGCACGTTACCTGGGAGCTTCAACAAGCGAACGCCGACCGCAATTTCTTCGCCGCCCATACCGTGAGCGAGCTGGCGACGTGGAGCGACTACGATCTCGAAGCAGTAGGTCGGCTCGCCGAGCCGTTGCTCTACAACCCCGAGACCGACAAGTACGAGCCTGTCTCCTGGAAAGACGCTTTCACGCTGGTTGGCGAAACGCTTCGTGCCCTGGAGAGTCCGCATCAGGCGTCTTTTTATACTTCCGGGCGGTTGAGTAACGAGGCGACGTTTCTCTATCAGCTCTGGGTGCGCGAGTTTGGCACGAACAACCTGCCCGATTGCTCGAACATGTGCCACGAAGCGAGCGGACGGGCGATGACGGCGGCAATCGGAACCGGCAAGGGCACGGTTGATCTTTACGACTGGGAAAACGCGGACGCGATTTGGCTGATGGGCGACAACGCGGCATCGAACGCGCCCCGGATGATTACCTGGCTCGCCGAGGCCGACCGGCGCGGCGCGCAGCTCGTTCACATCAATCCGTTAATCGAAGCAGCCTCGAGGCGAACGATTGTCCCGCACGAGATGGTCAACATGGCGACCTTCCACACGACCAAGACCGGGACCATGAATGTGCAGGTGCGCATCGGCGGCGACATGGCTTTGATGCGCGGCGTCGCTAAATCCGTTCTTGAGGCGGCGGAGAAGGATCCGGCGGTGCTCGACCGCGAGTTCATCAAGTATCACACGAAGGGGTTCGAGGAGTACCGCGCTTTGGTCGCCTCCACCGCGTGGACGGACATAGTCAAAGGCTCCGGCATTTCCGAAGCAGATATTCGCAAGCTTGCCGATATCTACATCACGTCCAAGCGCACCATCATCGCCTGGTGCCTCGGTATCACGCAGCACGAGCGCAGCGTCGATATAATCCGCGAAATCGTTAACCTTCTTGTTCTGCGGGGAAACATCGGACGCGAGGGAGCGGGACCGTGCCCAGTCCGCGGGCACAGCAACGTGCAAGGCAACCGAACCTGCGGAATTAATCATCGTCCCGACGCGGCGTTTCTTGACCGCCTCGGCGAGGTCTGCGGCTTTACCCCACCGCGCGAGCATGGACTCGGCACCGTCGCGACGATCGAGGCGATGCACCGCGGCGAAATGAAGGTGTTCATCGCGCTCGGCGGCAACTTCGCGCTTTGCACGCCCGACCTTTCCTACACCGCCGAAGCGCTGCGAAACTGTGAGCTGACCGTTCAGGTGAGCACAAAACTTAACCGCAGCCACATCGTGCACGGCAAGCGGGCGCTAATTCTACCCTGCCTCGGACGCACTGAGAAAGACCTTCAGAAAGGTGGCGAACAAGGAGTCACCGTCGAGGATGCGATGTCGATGGTGCACATCTCGTACGGCATGAAAGAGCCTGCGTCCCCGCACTTGCGTTCCGAATGCGCGATTCTGGCAGGCATGGCGATGGCGACGCTCCCTAACAGCGAGACGCCGTGGCAGGATTACATCGATAATTACGACCGCATTCGTGACACAATGCAACGGGTCCTCGAAGGTTTCGAGGACTTCAACACTCGCGCGCGGCACCCGCATGGATTCCGCATCGCCCAACCGCCTCGGGAGCGCGTTTTCCTGACTCCTTCGGGACGCGCCGAATTTTCGACGGCGCCGCTCCCCGACGACACCGACCCCGGCGAGGGACGGCTTTTGCTAACCAC
>QHPU01000127.1 GCA_003219175.1 Verrucomicrobiota bacterium
GATGGCTCACGATTATTTCGGCGATGATGAAAGCAAATGGACAATCGAAGTTGAAACCGGCGGCACTTACCCCATAGACCGGTTTATCAATCGGGATTTTTGCCACGGATGCACGGGAACCTTCCAATCCTACACCTGCGAGGAGGGTGCGGCTTGCCCCCGCGCGCCCGATGGTGGCTCAGCTGTTGCCCTGCTGGGCATCGCGCTCGCAGGAATAGAAGGCTTGCGTAGGAAACTGCGCGCCGCTTAACAGAACTCGCGCTCTCAAGCAGAACGGAAAATCAGAGAGCGCGAGAAGCTGTGGGAGGGCTTCTCTTAACAACCAACGGCTCTTTCGCAGGATAAGTCATCTAATGACACACAAATTAGCGATCGGGCGAGTTAGAAATGACGCTCAGGTGCGAGATAAGCGCCGCGGTTCAATCATGATGTTTTACCTCAGCGTCAGTCGCAGCAACGGGGATGTCGTAGTCCGCGCCGTCGTAACGGATGCGAAGCGTGCTGCCGGTGCGTGACACTATTCGCACCTTTGTACCTGTCCGAATGCTAACAACGCCGTACAGCACCGGAACAGACACGTCGCGTGTCAGGGTGGCCAAGTTCGGCGTGGCGAAGTTCGGGGCACGCAAGACTGATTTCGGTTCTTTTGGCGGAGCGGTGGCGGCTGGCGTCCGGTGAACCGCCACAGGTTCGAGCGCAGGCTGAGAGGGATGCGCATAGGGCCGTAAGCCGTAAATGACGAGGGCGATAATTACCGCGAGGAGTGCGGTCAGAAGACCGACGACGACGCGGTCTTCACGGGTGCGCGGAAGGAATTCGCCTTTGCGCGTGTTAGCGATGGCTGAGCCGATGAGCATGCAGGTGCCCACCAGAATGAACACACCGAGATTGCTGATGGCGAGAAGGCGCATTGGCGATGAAAGTGAACAAGTCAACGAGGAAAGCCAAGCCTGAACATTTGATTTTACGCCAAGCTAGCCGCTGCCCAAGGCCACCGGAGGAGAATCGATGTTAGCGGCACCAGATCGACTTGGGTGAATCGTTCACTTTTATGAATTACTCGGCTCTGACCTGAACATTCTTCATTTTTGACCGCAACATCGATAACGCCATGGAGCATTGGGATGTACTTATCAGTCGAATTCTGCCATTCTGACCGTCGCGCCAGGAAACGTGTCAGTGCCTGATCGGGGATCGACGTTGCTACTATTGACGTTGAGCTTGCTCGGTCTGATAACGTATCAACACGGCTTGCTGCGCAAGCAAGCCTGAGCTTTCCGTCATTTCCGTTCTGCTCTACGCGAGCCGTTGACGTCGTGTTGACATTATCACCGTCTGAAATGGTCGTTTGGGATCGCGGCTGTTCGCGAACTGTCGCAGGCACGCGTCCCGAGCAGAGGTAAAGGCACTAGATTTTCAGTCCTCTGCTCTGCCAACTGAGCTACCCAGCCGAATCGGACCAATGTTCGCAGTCGGGTGCTCACTATGCAAACTTCGTCCGGAAGGGCAAGAATTCACCCCGACTCATATTGTAGGACGCCTCTGTGAGACGCCCGTCCAAGAGGACAGGCCGGCGGAACGCCTGCCCTACAATTTCTTTCCATCGAGCTTTGCAGGCCAAGCGCGTCGCCTGCCCGGTCACAAACGGCGCCCTGGAACTCGCCTCCTCGCAATTACAAAAAACTGCGCTCCAAATTGAGCGCGCGTTCGAGTAACTCCAGATACTTCGCGCGCGAAATTTCGATCGCACCGAATTGTAACAGATGCGACGTAAGCCACTGGGTATCGAGCAGGATGAATTGTTGGCGTTTCAATTGTTCGACCAGTCCGGCTAGCGCCATCTTGGAGGCATCAGTCACACGATGGAACATCGATTCGCCGAAAAACGCGCCCCCAATCGCAACGCCATAGAGTCCCCCTGCGAGCTTGCCTTTTTGCCACGCTTCCACGGAATGGGCATGACCGAGGGAATGTAAGTTTTCGTAACTAGCGACAATCTCATGGTTGATCCACGTTTCGTCGCGTCGTGCGCACGCCCGAATGACTTCGGAGAAAGCGGTATCGATTTTTACTTCAAACGATTTTCGAGCCCAGGACCGTTTGGCGGCATGAGGAAGGTGAAAAGTTTCCAGTGGAATGATGCCGCGTCGCTCCGGTGAAAACCACTCCACGGAATCGTCCTCCATCGCCATCGGGAAAATACCGAGCCGGTAACCTTGCAGCAAGAGCTCGGCTGGAATCATGGTTCGATGAAGCGTTAAAGAGTTGAAGCGTCAAACCGGTTCAATGGCAAATCTCCCACTCGCTTCAAGGCTGCATCGCTTCAATCTTCGACGCTTCCGTCCTTCAACGATTTAACGCTTCAACCACGCCCTTGCATTGCACCGTTCGCTTCCTAAAATGAGCAGATGAAGCCCTTGTCGATCATTTGCGCGTGCGCGCTCATTGTAGGAGGGTGTGCTGATCCGCTCGAAGAACGCAGCGCGGAGGAAGTCGGAAGTCAGCTCCAGCGCGGCGTGACCGGCCAGGGAACGATCGGCCCGGAAGAGCGGGCCCCTGGCGATCCCGCCGGTGAACATGCGGTTCCCCAAACCCATCCATAGCGTGTGAAGACGGAGGCACCGCCGAAGCATTCGAAAATTCTCATCCTCGATTTCGGCTCGCAATACACTCAGGTAATCGGCCGCCGTATTCGCGAACTCCAGGTTTACTCGGAGATCGTCCGTTTCGACACGCCGGCTGAGAACATCGCTCGCGAGCCACCAAACGGCATTATCCTTTCCGGCGGACCAGCCAGCGTTTATGAAAACGGCGCACCGCAGATCGATCCAAAGATTTTTGATCTCGGAATTCCGATTCTCGGAATTTGCTATGGCCTGATGCAGATGGCCCATCATCTCGGTGGCCAGGTCCGTTACACTGGACGTCGTGAGTACGGCGCCGCCATCCTTGATGTAACTAACGGCTCGCAGCTTTTCGATGGTTTGGGGCATCAGGTTGACGTTTGGAACAGTCATGGTGACGAGGTAACTGCGCTGCCGGCTGGTTTTCGTGTCGCTGCCCACACCAGCAGCTCGCCCTTCGCCGCCGTGGAAGATCCGCAACGAAAACTCTACGGCTTGCAGTTTCATCCCGAAGTCGCACACACCCCGCGCGGCCGCGAAATCCTGCAAAACTTCGTCTATCACATTTGCCGCTGCACGATGGATTGGACGATGGGCTCCTTCATTGAAGATGCATGCGAGCGAGTGCGCGCCCAGGTCGGTGACAACAAAGTAGTTCTAGGTTTAAGTGGCGGTGTCGATTCTTCCGTCGTAGCCGCGCTCTTACATAAAGCGATTGGCGACCAACTTACCTGTATCTTCGTCAACAACGGTTTGTTGCGCGCACGAGAGGAAGAAGTGGTGCAGCGCGTTTTTGGTGAAAACTTTCACATTAAACTCAAGTATGTTGATGCTTCTGGATGTTTCCTGAGAAAGCTACGAGGAGTAACTGATCCCGAAGAGAAACGAAAGATCATCGGCAACGAATTCATCAAGGTATTTCAGCAGGCGACGGAGGAGTTACTGGCTGAAGACAAGCAAAACGGCGCCGACGAACACAGTGGCTACAGATTTCTCGCTCAAGGTACGCTTTATCCCGATGTGATTGAGAGCGTTTCCATCGGCGGCAACCCTGCGCACGTAATCAAAAGCCATCACAATGTCGGCGGATTACCGGAAAAGATGCACTTTGAATTGGTCGAACCGGTGCGTCAGCTGTTCAAGGACGAAGTTCGACAAGCAGGACTACATCTTGGATTGCCGAAAGAGATTGTCTACCGACAACCATTCCCCGGACCGGGACTGGCTGTCCGCATTCTGGGCGAAGTAACTCCCGAGCGCCTTCGTATTTTGCGCGATGCCGACACCATCGTGCAGAGCGAGATGGAAGCGAGTGATTGGTACTACCGCGTCTGGCAATCCTTTGCCGTCCTACTGCCGGTGCAAAGCGTCGGCGTCATGGGCGACCAACGCACCTACGATTACACCATCGCCTTACGCATCGTCGAAAGTCAGGATGGCATGACGGCCGACTGGGTGAGGCTGCCCTACGATCTGTTAGCCCGCATTTCCAATCGCATCGTTAATGAAGTCAAAGGCGTTAATCGTGTGGTTCTGGATATTTCAACCAAGCCGCCTAGCACGATCGAGTGGGAGTAGGCTACAGGTAAGCGATTGGCGGTCAGAAGCCATCAATCTGTTGCGGCTGGCGCGCGCGGTACTTTCCTTTTACTGTCACAGTCCAGGTGTTGTTGCATTTTCGTTGTACAGCGCGACGGCAGCCCTACGTGATGTCGACCATGGGGCGGCGAACCCAGCTCGCGACAAGCAGAGTAGGTAACGGAAGAAGGAATAGTTGAAGTGTCGTCCCGCTCTCAGGTGTTGAGAAGGTTGCCGCATCGACAAAAAAATCCTTGCTTGGAAGCCCGGTTAGTGTCGAGATATACGTGGCAATGCCAGTGGATGTGTCGATCGTGTAAATTGCAATATCCGAGGTGGCGATCGCATCAATCCCATAAAGACTAGTTCCGTCGGAAAACAACGCGAACACCCTCGTCGACGGGAAAAATCATGAGGTTTTCATAGTTGCAGTATTATCCGTGTACAGCACAAAAGTAGGACGAAAGGCAAGCCGAAAGGTTAGGCAATCTCTGTATCCCGACCTGGCAAGCCAAATCAGGCATCGCCCGATTTGCAACCCCGCAGATTCCCGCCGCGCCGTCTCGTGCCCAAGTCCGCCGCACGGCAGTGCAGCCAGAGACGGCGAGAATATCGCGCTCGGATTTGCTTTTGATGAAATGTAATCGAAAGCATCCGCGATGAATGCCGAACAAAGCCGGATAGAAGAAAATAATTCGCGGCGGCAACGATGGCATTTGTGGGGACCGTACCTGAGCAATCGCCAATGGGGGACAGTGCGTGAAGATTACAGCGCGAATGGCGATGCTTGGAATTACTTGCCGTATGATCAGGCGCGCTCGCGCGCTTATCGCTGGGGGGAAGATGGACTGGCTGGAATTTCGGACTACAAACAACGGCTCTGTTTTGCCTGGGCCTTCTGGAATGGTAATGATCCCATACTAAAAGAGCGGCTATTTGGACTATCAGGACCGCAAGGTAATCACGGTGAAGACGTCAAGGAACTCTACTGGTATCTCGACAACACGCCTTCGCACTCTTACATGCGGATGCTATATCGATATCCGCAAGCAGGGTTTCCCTACAACGAGATGGTTAGCCACAACGCTGCGCAATCACGAATGGAACCCGAGTTCGAGATCTGGCATACCGGTGCTCTTGCCGAGAATCGGTTCTTCGACATCGAGATCACCTACGCCAAAGCGACTCCAGACAATGTTTTAATTCGCGCAAGCGCGACGAATCGTGGTCCGGCCCAGGCGACACTACATTTGCTGCCAACTATTTGGTTTCGCAATACCTGGAGCTGGGGACGCGATAATCGGAGGCCAATTCTGCAGCAAGCCACATCAAACGTGATCGAAGCGGTGCATCATGAACTCGGAAGCTACCAGTTGTATTGCGAAAATGCCGACGCCGTCCTCTTCACCGAGAACGAATCCAACTTCGAACGCTTATGGGCCGTGCCCAATCGTTCGCCGTATGTTAAAGACTCAATCAACGACGCGATCGTTCTGAATAGGATCGAGCTTGTTAATCCCGAGAAGATTGGGACTAAAGCGGCAGCGCACTATCAATTTACAATTGTCCCTAACGAGACGCGGACAATTCGTTTGCGGCTTCTGCCCATTGATCCAAGGAGCGCACGTAATGCTACTCCGGCTCGGAGCTCGCGCGTCGTTGGCAGCGCCTTGCCGCGAACCTCTTCTGAACGGAATCCGGTCGGCGAAGCGCCGACCGGTGCACGCGAGGCGCGCGCGCTCCCTAGAGAAAAATCGCCCTCCCAGGCGTTCTCCGACTTCGATGAAGTTCTTGCCGTGCGCAAAGTGGAAGCGGACGAATTTTATGCTGAGCTCGCGCCGAGTTCGTTAACCGCGGAGCACAAGGCGATTCAGCGCCAAGCCCTATCGGGAATGCTTTGGAGCAAGCAATTTTACTATTATATTATAGAACAGTGGCTTGTTGGGGATCCGGCAAATCCGCCTCCCCCAGCCTCGCGCTGGAACGGACGCAACGCCGAATGGCGACACCTCTACAATGAGCGCGTCATGTCCATGCCCGATGCTTGGGAATTTCCATGGTACGCTTCGTGGGACCTGGGTTTTCATTGCATCCCGCTCGCATTGGTCGATCCGCATTTCGCCAAAGGCCAGATCGATATTATTGTGCGCGAATGGTATCAGCATCCGAACGGTCACGTTCCCGCGTACGAATGGAATTTTAGTGACGTGAACCCCCCCGTCCTCGCCTGGGCGGCGTGGCGGGTTTATCAGATCGAGCGCAAGCAAACCGGCAAAGGTGATCGCGCATTTTTGGAAACGATCTTCCATAAAATGCTGCTTGCCTTTACTTGGTGGGTGAATCGGAAGGATTCCAAAGGCAAAAACATTTTCGAGGGCGGATTCCTCGGCCTCGATAACATCGGAGTGTTCGATCGCAATGCTTCCTTCCCTGACGGTACTCATCTTGAACAAAGCGACGGCACCAGTTGGATGGGAATGTTTTCACTCAACTTGATGCGGATCGCGATCGAGCTGGCAATGGAAGATCACGTTTACGAAAACATCGCGACCAAGTTCTTCGAACATTTCCTCGGCATCGCCGCGGCCATGAACAACCTGGGCGGCAAAGGGATCGGTCTTTGGGACGAAGAAGATGAATTCTACTACGACGTCCTACATACACCCGGTGGTCGCTATATACCTTTGAAGGTTCGATCAGTCGTGGGATTGATGCCGTTACTGGCGGTGGAAACAATCCAATGGCAGCTCATCGATGCCCTGCCTGGATTTAAGGAACGCCTCGAATGGTACCTGGCACATCGGCCCGATCTCGCCAGGCTGGTCTCGCGCTGGCAGGAACCCGGAATGCACGAGCGCCGGCTGCTTGCGATCACTCGTGGTCACCGGATGAAATGTCTTCTTCGACGCATGCTCGATCCGAACGAATTTCTTAGCGACTATGGCGTTCGTTCCCTGAGTAAATATCACAAGGATCATCCTTACCGTCTCTTGGTGCACGACGAAGAAAAAGTCGTTAACTACGAGCCCGCGGAATCGCAAACCGGAATTTTCGGCGGTAATTCTAACTGGCGCGGACCAGTTTGGTTTCCCATTAACTATCTCCTCATCGAATCACTCCAACAATTTCACCATTACTACGGCGATGACTTTAAAGTAGAATGCCCAACCGGTTCCGGCACATATCTGACATTAAACGAAATAGCCAACGAACTATCAAATCGTCTAATTAAACTCTGGCTCCGTAATGAGAATGGCGACCGACCTTTTTTGCGCGCTTCTGCCGGTGCATTTAATGAGGCGACCGATTCCAAGCGCTACTGGTTTCACGAATACTTCAATGGCGATAACGGCAGCGGCCTCGGTGCATCACATCAGACCGGCTGGACCGCGCTCGTCGCCAAACTAATTCAACAACAGGGCGAGTTCGGCACGATCAAACCGTAGCGCGACGCCCTCGTCGCCGGAAGTGTCCGCGGTGCCCTCGCCGCGTCGGTTGCCATGTTTATTCGCTTGGCAGGCGATGCCCTGCCCTACAAGGATTTTTCGTAAACACAATCGTCAGGGACGGCACGAACTTAGCAAATATCGCGGAGCCCTAGTAGCAGCCGGCCGAGGCGCTATTTCGCTGTCAATAGTTGCTGAAATCGCGGATCGCTTCGCAGTGCAATCCCAAATTGGATCGAGTTTCAATAGCCATGGAGTAATTCCGTTCGGGGCAGACAGGAGATGTTCTAGCAATGGCATCGCCGAATCTGGATCGCTGAGCATGGCGTAGATTTGCGCGGCGGCCAAAGTCACATGGGGTCCATGCAGCGCATCGTGTGACTCTGGGCCTAGCTCGAGGGCACGTTTCGCCTCTCGAAGCGCATCATCTCTCCGGCGTAATCCGGCATAAACTTGACCCAGCGAAGCGTGGGCCGCCCCCAGCGTCGGATTGTCGGTAATTTTGCGCTCCAATGGAGCTCGCGTTTGTTCGAAATAGAGATCGGCCTTTGCCGGATCGTTTTTCAGCCAGTATGTCACCGCCTGCAGGAGTGACTTCGAGCAATCGGCGCCGGGAGCGGCGCGGAGGTTTTCAATACACTCGGCTGTGTTCTTCTCCAGAAGAGCAAGGGCTTCGTCGTATCTGCGCTGAAACATTTTGAGTTCGTAGCGCGCAAAGGTGACTACACCATCGGGATCGACATTCTCAGGGGTTCTGGCGAGCAGCTCTTCCATCGCGCGAGTATCTCCGTTCGAGTCGATATCGATCCAGGCCTTCCAGATATGGCTGTAGAAGAAACTGGAGTCCGTTGCGATAGCGCGGTCGAGCATTTTTGCTGCGCTCGGGTATTCGCGCAATGCCAGGTAGTTGGCGGCCAAACCCATACTCCAAATCGTTGCATCTTTTGGGTTCAGGATGGCCGCTTTCTCGTAGCTCTTGATCGACTCGTCCCACTTGCCTTGCCTGCGCTGAATTGTGGCAATGGCGGCAACAATGTCGGCATTGTTTGGCAATCCACGCTTGGCGATATAAAATTGGGCGAGCGCTCGCTCGTAATCGTGGTTGCCCCAAAAATAAATGTAGCCTAGAGCGAAGTGGCCTTCCGGCAGATCAGGTTGCAAGCGCAAGGCTTCATTTGCCGCCATCTGCGCTCTCTCCAGTGGCAAGGAAGTCCCGCGATTGAAGTAGATGAGAGCTTCCATGTAGGCGAGTTGCGCAAAGGCGAGAGCAAAAGCGGGATCAAGCTCGACCGCTTTCTGATATAACTGCGCCATCTTTTCGATTTCTGCGAGTGATTGAGCCCGCGCATATAAATCCTGTGCCTGCAGATAGATGAGGTAAGCGGCCCCGTTCGAAGTTGGGCGCCGTTCCAGCCGCGTCTTTTCGGCAGGTGATAGTTGTGCATGGAGGCTAGACGCGATTTCAAAGGCGACATCTCGTTGTGCGGCAAAAATATCCGATACGTCTTTCTCGTAGTGCTCCGCCCAGATGTGTTGATCGTTCGCGGCATTGATCAATTGCACGTTGATACGAACGCGATTCGCGACACGTTGCACGCTACCTTCCACCACTGCGGCGACACCGAGGGCTTTGGCGATGTCGCGAATGTTCGGGCGATTGGTCGCGTAAATCATTACCGAACTGCGCGAGATTACCTTTAGATCACCGATTTTCGCCAGGTTCGTGAGAATTTCATCCTGGATGCCACCTGCGAAGTAGCCATTCTCCTTTTCCGCGCTGAGATTTTCGAACGGCAGCACTGCGATCGAGCGCTCAACCGTCGAGCCAGTCGCGTGCTGCCAGAGCCAAACGCCGGTCAGGGCTATGAGCGCAACGGCAAGCAATGCTATAAAAGCTAGTTTTCGACGCTGTCGCGCAGCCTGGATTCGTCTGCGCTGATCGCGTCGGACTTTTTCCGGGACCTTCGCATTGCCAATGGCAGAAGTGTAAAGATTATACAGTTCAACTTTAGCACCGTGTTTTACTTCGCACTCACCCAGGCCGTGCAAGTGCGGTTGCCATTGCGTGTATTGGCCCAAGTCTTCTGCGACTCGCTTGGATAACAGAATGTGTCCCGCATCCCCGCAGTCCATTACGCGTTGCGCGATGTTAATTCCCGCCCCGGCAAGATTGAAGCGTTCGTCTATGTCGCTTACTCGATCGACTGGTCCGCTATGCACGCCCATGCGCACAGCGATGTCGTTTCTTTTTTGCAACGCCTGACTGATATCCAAAGCGCATTGCACAGGCGCTTGCGGATTGGTGAAAAACACCAGCACCATTCCATCGCCTGTAGGTAATCGGAGTAGCTTGCCCGCAACTTCAGCGCGGCAGAACGACGGCGTATTCCGAACAATCTCGTTCAACTGGCGCAGGAACGTCGATTGCTCGTTAGTCGCCAGCTTTGAGTATCCGACAATATCGATGCACAAGACGTGTGCGATTTCCACGTCGGGCCCAAATTCAACTTCAGCGGTCATGGTACGGCTGCACTATGTTTACCGACCCAGCACTATGCTTATTACAGCGCAAAGGCGACGCATAAATCAAGATTGCCGTATGTTAGAGCCGGAATGGCGGATCCCGGCGAGTTGACGTCTCGTGTGCTGGAAGACCGCGGTCGGCGACCGCGGCTACAGAGGCGGCAGATAAATCTCAGCGATTATGCAGCGCGCACTACCGCCAGCCAATTCGATGGTAGGCAGTTTCAACGGCACAAGGCGCACATGTCGTGCTAACACCGTCCGCTGACGCTCATTAAAGATTGGAACCGCACGAGCCGACAGTATCAGCAGTTTTTCACCCTGGCCGTTGTCCATTTCGATTGCGTTGCCGGCGAAGTTCGCCACCTGTTCCGGCTCCAGCTCTACGATTTCTTTGCCAGTCGCCTCCAAACGAGCTCTCAACTGCTTTTTCTCCGATTCGTTAGGAATCATGTCGAGCCCCACCAGTGCGAACTTTGTCCCCACGCACATCACCACGTTGGTATGATAGATTGGCTGGCCGTCCGGACCGGTGCTGGTAAACGTCACCGGCTCGTAGCCAAAATTCTCGGCAAAACGCTCGATCACCTTCAGGTTTGATCGATTCGAGAGCGACACGTAGGCGATCCTGTTTACATGATCGAGCACAAGGCTCCCAGTACCTTCGAGGTAACAGCTTTCCTTTTCGAAGGCGGAGTAGTCGACCACTTCGGTAATTCGGTACCGCTTGCGCAAATCTTCGATGATATCCTGCCGGCGCTCATGCCGGCGCAGCGGCGAATACATCGGAAACAGCGCGACACGTCCGTCCTGATGCGTCGAAATCCAGTTGTTAGGGAAAACCGCATCCGGCTTTTCAGGCTTGGCGGTGTCATCAACGATGTGCACGATCACGCCGGCATCGCGAAGCGTGGCCACCGCGAAATCAAATTCCCGTCGCGCAGCGGCACTCAGCGCATCGGGATCGCCATCAGCCGGCCGCTGAAAAGCGTTGTCCGCCGCGGTCTCCGGATTCGCATAAAATCGGTGAGGGCGGATCATCAACACCGAGTTGGTGCTTTGCGCGGCCGGATCTGGTACGGTCATTTAGCAGCCGCACACTACGCCACTTGGGCTGATCTCGCAGCCGCGGTGTAGTTGGTCAGCTTCGTTTGAAAAACTGCACAGCTTGTTCGTGCTTCGTCGCCGCCGCGCGCGTTTTGAATGTTCCGAGATTTCTTCGTTTTCCCGTTTTCGGATTCTTCTTCCGCGAATACAAGCGATAGCCGCCGGACTTAAGTTTTCTGATCATGATTTCTGGTCATCAATACGCCAACTTTGCCGTCGCGCATTTCCATCTTAAATGTTTTTAGATTCACTTTGGCCGGACCGTTGGTCACTTTTCCCGTGCGCACATCAAAACACGAGTTATGCCAGGGACACTGCACGTTGAACCCATCAAAGGCGCCCTCAGATAATGGGCCGAAACGATGAGTGCAGAATTCCTGGAAAGCAAAGAGTGCCTTCCCAATCCTAACAATCGTTAGGACACAGCCGTCGATTTCCGCCCGGAATGTTTCCTGATCGCGTAATTGCTCCGCTTGGGGAACCGGAACAAAACCCGACTTGGTTCGCGGCAACTCAATGGTTTCTTGCGGCGCTGGAGTTCTACGTTTATGCCGACCCACCGCGATTCCTTCGTCGTAAACCAGGCGACCACCGAGGTAGCCCGAAGCGGATAGAAGACCAATACCGACGAAGGACAGAATCAGAGGCGTCAACCCAACCTTTGAATTATTCAGTGCAAGGATGCGAAGCCACAGATTTATCGCATAAAGCGCCACGGCCAAGAGATTCAAAACCATGTGTCCTGTGGCGGTGGTCTTGCCTGGATGGTCGCGGCGGATATCGGTGTAATCAACAAAGCCGGGAATGGCGGCGAGCAACGCTGTAATGACTCCAAGCAGCATCGCATAAAATGCTGCCGAAACCAGAAACGGCCGTGGGGACGGAGCCAAACCAACGAGGTCTAGAATAAAACTGAGAATAAAAAGTCCGATTGGGAAATGCACCAGCATCGGATGAATCGGATGCCGCAACGGTTTCCCCTCGAGTAAATCCTTCAGCATGTCATCTACTCCGGTGGAAGGTTGGCGCCGCCGGCTGCAGCAAGCTGACGCCATTTCTTTTTCGACATTCGCGCGACGCTGATGCCATACTCGTAAACCATTCGTCCCCCCAGATAGGAGGAGCCGATCACAATCAAGGTCCCGATCGCCGAAAGCAGCAACGGTATTGGATCAACCTCCGTAGCTTCGCGAAAGGTAGGCCAACGCAAGTATAGATTAACAGCAAATAGGATGGCGACAACGAGATTGAGTAACATGTGATAGAGCCCAATCTTCCACGCGGGCTTCTCCTTCTTGATTCCACTCCAATCAACCAATCCAGTTGGCACCGCCACCAGCGCGGTGACGAGACCAAAGGCGATCGCGTAAAACGACAATCGGACCATGGCGTTGCCACCGATCTCCCGCTGTGAAAGCAAATCGAAGATGAGCGCACCGGGCCACATCGCCATCGGGATATGCGCAAGAATCGGATGCAGCGGATGCCCGAGCCATGTTCCTTTCAGGATGTCCAGCAACCATTTCATGGCGCGAAATCTTCCTTGCGTACATCATTTCGCTTCCGCTTATCCTGCAGGATGTGCACGCGAGGCCTTAGCAGGCGGAGCGCCTGCTTTACAATTTTTCGTTCACGTCATGCGAACCTTGTAGGGCAAGCGCTCCGCTTGCGCCCTAATCAGGAATCATCTTCGCTTAACCCGACTTGATATGCCAAATCCCCGGAATTGCTAACAAGCCCGGCACGCACAGGATTTTCCTGAAGATATCGCCATTTCTCATGAAGTGATTCATCCGACCGGAACAGGCGATCAAAACAACCGGGCTGCCATTTCCACGACGCCGACAGGTCCTCACGAATCCATCGCTTCAACGCGCCTGAAAAATTCCCGACCCTCGCTTCCCGATCTCGGGTTGGCGCCGCAATCACATGAAGATGATCTGGCATTAAGATGGTGGCGAGTACCTTCCATTCGGTGAGTTTTGCCGCTGCTCTCTTAAGGGCATTGAACGTTGCGTCGTTGGCCCAGACCGCTTTGCGATCCGCTACGCAAATTGTAATGATATAGATGACTGGTTTCTCCCAGTCTAGCCAAACCGGAATGCGTGGTGGATGACCTATGTTTCAACCGTTGGCAGGCGGAGCGCCTGCCCTACAATTTTTTGTTCACACCATGCGAACCTTGTAGAGCAAGCGCTCCGCTTGCCGCCCCAGGTTGTGATTGCCGACGATCTGAAAGCCAAAGAAAAATTACGCAGGCCAGCAAAACGAAATCGAGCGTAAGATGCCAGGCAAAGCTGAGATTCTTACTGGCCTGACCGAAGCAGCCACAAGTAATGTCGAGGCCTCGCGCTTTTGCGACGATACTCGCGATGATGAAGATGGAAATCAGCGCATTCAAAATCAATAGCCCGCCGCGATAGAAGAGCCCGCAAAGGACAGCCAGCCCGCAAAAAATTTCGAGCCAGGGAAGGTAGAAAGCCAGGCGAACCGATATTACCCAGGGTAACATATGATAGTTGTCGATATCACGAGCAAAGCCAATCGGATCCATGACTTTGATCACGCCGGCGTAAATGAAAATGCCGCCGACAATCAAAGCTACGATGCGATAAAGAACACTGCGCAAGGAGAAGTCCATCTCTTACAAAAGAAGCAAAGGTCCAACGTCCAACACCCAACGCCCAATGCCAGAATCAGCTCGCTGCGTTGGACGTTGAGGGTTGGGCGTTTGGTTCATCTTGTCTTAAGCCATTCTTCCCAGCCGCCCTCGAGGACGAACACGCAGTTTTTTCCTTGGTTATCTTTTAGCTGCGCTTCTTCACGAAGCCGTCGCGCAACCTCTGCGGATGCGTTGCAACTTTGTGCGCTACAATAAACAACTACTCTTTTGTCGGGCGACCATTGCTCGAGGAATAGGGGCAACAATTCGTTCCAACTGTCTTCATTCAATAGAATCGCGCCCGGAATATGATCGTGCTCGAATTCCGCAGCCGGGCGGGCATCCGTCCACATCACGTTATCGCCCCACCTTTGCACTTGATCGACGCTAACGACTTCTGAGGCGGAAAGACGCGATTGCCACGAGACCTTGTTGCGAAAGTAGATCGCTTCCCCCAACGTGGGCAAAAAAGCAAGCGTAATCAATATTAACGCCTGTCGAATCGCGCTCGTCCTTACAGTCCCAACTCCTTTCATTTAGCCTTGCGTTTCAACAAGGTTCGGATCTTTATCTGCCCACGAATCACGCGAACTAGCCGAAAGGAAACAGAAGCTGCAGGTACGGTTCTTCCCTCTTATTTTACTGTCGTTAGTGTTTTTCGTGGGTAGCCGTTGTTACTGATTCGGTGAAGCCGATGCCGCGGCCGCGGGTGGCATGGTTGTCGCGGGCGCGGCTTCATGCTGAATCGTAGCGGGAAATTGTGCCCGGACCGGGGGCGCACTTCCTGGCGATGGGGCTGGAGGCATTACCCGCGCGGCAATATTAACCGCAGGCGCGCCGGCCGGGGAATTCGGTTTAATCGTCAGTGTAGTATAAGTTGGCTTGCCGGTATCCTTTGGTTGGACACTAATTCGGAATTCATTGGGAGCAGAGCCGGGATCAACCTTGGTTGTAAAATCAGGAACGGAAGAGACAACATCCAGTTTCGTAATCCCTGCATCTTTGTTAGCTTTCGCGGTGATGAACTTCGCCTTGGGTTCTTCCCCACTCCGCCAGGTTACAAACATTGGCTGCAATTCAAGGAGCTGAGGGATAACCGCCTTGAGCGTAAGCTGCGTGGTGGCATGTGCCGGATCCGGATCATCGGTCTGAACCGTGACAGTTTTGACCTGTGTGCCGGTGCGGCCGCCAATGTTAAAGGTTGCGGTAATTTCTCCTTTTTCACCTGGGGGAACTTCATCCTTTTGCGTCTGTGCCGTCGTGCAACCGCATGAGGCGTGAACAGATCTAAAATGGACTGGTGTTTTACCAACATTTTCGTATTTGAAATGCGCGACTGATTGTTTGTCGCTAAACCCCGGATGCAATTCAACTGAGGTCTGCTCCCACTTCAGTTCCGCGCGGGCGCCTTCGGCCAGAGCAATTACGATGAAAATTCCGATTAACCTGGTCATATTCATTTTTTCGAAATGTGGACGCTAATATATTCGGCAATCGCTTCGCGCCAATGGCGGGGTTGGACGCCGGTAAGAGCAGTAAAGTTCGCGGTCGACAACACGGTGTAGAGCGGACGTCGCGCCACGAAATTTTTCATGTCTGACAACGAAAGCGCGCCGACCCGCTCAGCCTTGGTTGGGATGCCGAGTCCGCGACAAACATCGATGGCGTATTGAGCCCACTCCTGCCAACTGCAGGCGCCGCTGTTGCACAGATGCAAAATTCCCTGAGCCTCATTATCCAAGGCCAGGAGCAACCAATTCACGACGTCAATCGTATAAGTGGGCGAGGAAAACTTGTCCGCCACAGCGGCCACGGCATCGTGTTCCTGCGCGCGTTGAATGATTTGATCGATGAAGCTCGGCTTATCGGGCCCAAAAACCCAGGAAAGGCGGACTACAAGATTATCCGGGGAAACCTTCAGAACCTCATCCTCGCCAGCGAGCTTTGATTCGGCGTAGATCCCGAGGGGACTTGCTTTGGTCTCTTCCGTGTATGGCGTCGCTGCGTTTCCGTCGAAAACGTAGTCGGTACTGATATGGATCAGCCTGGCCGATTTCTCCCGGCAGATCTTCGCGATCAAACCCGGAGCCATGGCATTAATTAGGAACGCCTCGTCGCGGTGTGATTCGCAGTAATCGACATTCGTCAGCGCGGCGCAGTTAATCAAAAGATCAAATTCAGTCTCAGAAACGATTGAACGAACATGATCGAGATTACCGAGATCGAGCTCGTTACGTCCGAAGGCTCTAACTTCAAAATCACGTGAGTATTCACGCGCCAGCGCTGCGCCGAGCCGCCCATTTGCGCCAATGATCGTAATACTCCGCATGTCTTTCACGCTTCCAACTAGTGACCAAATGTGTGTTCATTCCGAGCGAAGTCGAGGAATCTCTAAATGAAGGCAAGGTGAGCGCTTTTCGAGATACGAAGCATCGAACGCGACGTTGCTCAATTAGTTCCCGAAGGACATCGGACGCGCGCGTTGACTTTGTCATTCAAAGCACGCGGGGGCACGCCATCTGCCTGGCGAATTCTTGCACTGGTCGAAACGCGATCTGCCCTCGGTTATTGCGGCATTAGCAATTGCCTATTCCTGGTTGTAGGAGATTCCTCGACCGAGCAGGCATCGTTGGCGAGATTTAGTAATCGACGGGGAAATTACAGTTGTTCACTATGGCGATAATAGAAGGACACTAGCTGAACTTATAATGAATCAACTGGTAGCTTTCTCCCAAACTACCTGGCGACGTCACTCCCCCATGACCCTCAATAAATTGACCAGCCATATGAAAATCCTGACCACAATCTTATCTCGTTAGTTATGCCAGGCGTTGCTTTCGCCGGCAGCGCAACCTGGAAAGCAAGCCCTCTTACCGGCAACTGGAATGCGGCTGGGAATTGGACAACGGGCCGGCCGCCGAACGCGCCCTCTGACGTGGCAACATTTGCAACCTCGAACAAAACCACCGTCTTACTCTCGGCTGACATCGAGGTAAGTGGAATTACCTTCAATAGCGGCGGGAGCATCTTTAACATCACGACGTCCAGCCCAGTGTTGACGATCAGTGGTAGCGGCATCACCAACAACTCGACGAAGACACAACTCTTTTTCGCCAGCCCCAATGCTTCCAATCGCACTCAGCTTTGCCGGCGCCAGTTTCATTGGTTTTAACGGGAACTCGAGCGCAAGCAGTGGCAAGTTTATCGTGAATGGCGCCACAGCCAATCACGCCGACGCGGCCCAAATCGTTTTTGGCAACAGCGCGACGGCAGGTCACGGGACCTTCACACTTCATGCCGGCACGGTCAGCGGCGCAGGTGGCGGCCTCATGATTTTTAACCAAACGGCTGGCGCTGGCAGCGCGACGTTGATTGCCAATGGCGGCTCTGGCATGGGCAGCCATGTTAGCTTTTTCGGTGATTCCACAGGCGGAACGGCGCGGGTCGAGGTTTTTGGCGATGCCAGTATGGACATCGGCAGCCATAATGCTCCGGGATTGACAGTCGGCTCAGTGATCCGGTTCGGTTGAAATTTCATAATTTTTGTATTGACAATCAGCAGTGTCCCCAAAACTCTCGGCACTGACGGATGTGATCTGCTGTTGGCATAGGTTGTCTCTCCGCATCCGCTGCCCCATTGCACTTGTTACTTTCGTGCTTCTCTCAACTCCGAAAGGCTTCGCGGTCTCGCCCGCGCCCGACGGTGGCTATACAAACCAAAACACGGCCGAGGGGACCGACGCCTTGCTCAAATTAACAAGCGGTGCCAACAACACCGCGATTGGCTTCCAGGCACTGAATGTCAACTCAACCGGCAGCAACAACACCGCGATCGGCGCTGACGCCCTTGCTCGTAATACGAGCGGCTCTACCAATACCGCCACCGGTGTTGACGCGCTTTTTGGCAACACCACTGGCGTTAGGAACGTGGCAAACGGAGTAAATGCCCTCTTTGGCAATACCAGCGGCGCTGATAACGTTGCTACCGGCTTTCAGGCGCTCTCCAGGAATACAACCGGAAAGGAAAACGTAGCTGACGGGTCTGGCGCGCTTCAGAACAATACGACCGGCAACGATAATACCGCCACCGGTTTTCAAGCTCTGTCTAAGAACACTTCCGGTTCTTCCAATACCGCCAATGGCGTGGGAGCACTCCAGCTAAATACCACGGGCAGTCAGAACACAGCCGTCGGATTCGACGCACTAATCAGCAACACGACTGGGGATTCCAACACCGCGTGCGGCGGAACCGCGCTCTCCGCCAATACCACTGGCACTAACAATACCGCAATCGGTGACGCGGCCTTGTCAGACAATACCACCGGGTCGGACAATACCGCAGTTGGACTTTCAGCGTTGAATAGTAATACCATCGGCGGGAATAACACGGCGGTTGGCCAGAGCGCCCTCGTTGGCAATACCGAAGGGTTCGGTAATACAGCCACTGGAAATTTCGCGCTCTCTCACAATACGGCCGGCGACAACAATACGGCCAGCGGCGTCAACGCACTGAATCACAACACAACCGGAACCGACAACTCCGCAACTGGTGTTGAAGCCCTCCTTAGTAATACAACCGGCATCAACAACACTGCCGCTGGTTCCAGTGCACTTCAGTTCAATAGTACCGGTCAGGATAACGTTGCGGTGGGATTCCAAGCACTCTCTACTAATACGGGTAGCACTAATATCGCAATCGGCAGCGGCGCTGGCAGCAGTCTGACTACGGGCGATAACAACATTGATATCGGTGCGCCTGGGGTGGCAGGTGAGTCAGCCAAGATTCGGATTGGTATCAAGGGCACACATAACGGCACCTTCATCGCAGGTATCTCTGGAACTACGGTGACCGGCACTCAAGTTGTGGTTAACTCCAATGGCAAGCTTGGCGTAGCCAGTTCTTCTGCCCGCTTCAAGGATGATATTAGGCCGATGGATAAAGCCAGTGCGGTGATTCTCGCGCTCAAACCAGTAAGCTTTCGCTACAAGGAAGAAATTGATCCAGACCGTACTCCGCAGTTTGGTCTGATTGCTGAAGAGGTAGAGAAGGCTAATTCTGATCTGGTAGTGCGAGACGAGGAGGGCAACGTGATGACCGTGCGCTACGAAGCGGTCAACGCAATGTTACTTAACGAGTTTCTGAAAGAACACCGCAAGGTAGAGGAGCACGAAGCGACAATCCGCGTTCTAAAAGCTGCAGTGACCAGTCAGGAGCAAGAAATCAAAGCTCTGGGGACAAGCCTGAAAGAACAGGCAGCAACTATCCAGCGGGTGAGCGCCCACGCGGAAACCGACAGATCCGAGTCGAAACTACTTGTGCGGCAATCTCTGTCACGATCAACAGATAACTGATACCCGATAACAGATACTTAATTCTGTTCTTGACCTAAGCTAGTCCGCCTAAGTAAAACAACAGAGCGGATTGTGAAAAGTGTCCTTTGTTTCGTAGCAGGACGCCCTTCCAGCATCGTCGCGACCGGAAAAGTTAGCTTTGCAGAAATGACTATCGAAGGAGGGAGCCTACCTAACATTGGTGGCTACTAGGAAAGTAACTGCAGTAAATGCTCAGCTTCCTCGAAAGGTTAGCTACCGCTTCTGCAGCCTCGGCAAACTAGCGGCAGGTGAATCGCGGGCGCTGGATGCGCCTGTCGACAATCACTGTTCCTGCATCAAAGCTCTGCGCGGAATAAGCAACCTGACCCAAGTGGGACTCCGATCTCGTAGTGCACGATGGGGACGGCAGAGTAACTAGTGTGCGCTATGAAGCCGTCAACGCGGTGCTGCTTAATGAGTTCTTCAAAGAGCATCAGAAACTCGAACAGCAATGTAAAGATTACAACAGGACGCTATCAGAGCAGCGGAAAGAAATTGAAGCGCTCGAGGCCGGTTTGCTAAAAGTGAACGCAAAGCTTGCGGCGCATCAACGACGAACTGTAGCTCACAATCAATAAAGAAAGAGAGAACCAATCCGCACTCGATCTTAATATCTTCCCGCGCGTTCGAGCAGAGGCTGCCACCACGATTGATTGTCGATGTACCATTGGATCGTTTCCCACAGGCCTTTTTCGAAATTGTGACGCGGTTTCCATTTGAGTTCACGCTCGCTGAAGGACGAATCAACCGCGTAACGGCGATCGTGGCCTAACCCGTCTTCGACAAATGAAATGAGACTCTCGGGTTTGCCGAGCCGCTTCAAAATCATCTTCACAACATCGAGGTTCACCATCTCCTGGACGCCGCCGAAATTGTA
>QHPU01000128.1 GCA_003219175.1 Verrucomicrobiota bacterium
GAAATTCGCGACGTCAAATCGCAGATTAAAGCGCTGCATACCAAGTTCGGGGACGATCCGAAGGTAAAAGCAGCACTGGATGCGGCCGACGCGATGGAACACAAAATGTCAGATGTCGAGCAGCAGCTAATCCAGGTGAGCATGAAAGGCTCGGAAGGAAATCTGGCGTTTCCGAACATGCTTAACGAAGCCTTCGATACTTTCAGTCGCTCGATTGATACGGGTGATCGCGAACCGACCAAACCACAGTTGGAAGTATTCGCATTGTTAAGTGGGCGACTGGATGAGCAGTTGAAAAAATGGAATGCGATCAAACAGGATGATTTGCCGAAAGTAAGCGAGCTGATCAAACAGGCAGATTTACCCGCGATGATGATTAAAGAAAAGAAAAGTGAATAGCGACGTAGCCACGGCGCTCTGCCGCCGGGCTGCAACATCATGACGGCCGACAGAACGGGGCCGCTTCAACGAACTACCCCTTATCCACACTGTACTTCCCCGGACCGATGAAAGAGAGACAAACCAAAACAATCACGGCTTCGATCGGGATGAGGATGGGATAAAGGCCGTGTTCGTGGTGCGAGACGTTGATGGCGTTTACCAACGCGACCAAAAAGGCGAGAAGAAGGCCGATGCGAAAGGCAAAGCCAAGCATCATAAAGATCCCGCCTATCGTCGCAATGAGCGCGCCGAAAAAACCCCACCAGTCTAGATGCGAATGGAAGTTAAAGACGCGCATGGCGCTGCCGAATTGGGTCCAACGGTGTTCGCCGGAGAGCAAAACGGGTGCACAAATCAAAATGAAAATCAGTCCAACGCTCGCCCGCAACAGCAGAAGACCGGCCTCACGATACTTACCGAGAAACTTTAGCACGCCGTGATGCTGGCCGAGCACGGAAGGAATTTCAATGACGAAGCTCGAATGACGAATGAAGCCAAAATGACTAAATGATAGAATCAGCACGCGCTCCTTTCTTATCGTTCATTCGGCATCCCTCATTCGTCATTGATATGTTTCAACGCGTCGTTTTCTTGACGGTGAGTGCAGCCTGGGAACTTTCCTCATGACCAAAATTGACCGGACCGTGCTTCTCGCCGCCGGACGCGGGACGCGGATGCGTGAGCTGACGGCGGATCTGCCGAAGCCGATGATCAAGGTGCGCGGCAAACCAATTCTCCTGCACATTATTGAAGGACTACAGGCGTCGTCGAGCTAGCACGGGATTTCGTCGGTCAAATGCCATTTGTATTGAGTTACGGCGACATCCTGGTCGATCCGACGAATTACAAATCGATGGTTAGTCTGGCGGACGAGGTTGAGGCGATCGTGAGTGTGAAACAGAACGAAGACGTGAGCAAAGGCGGCGCCGTCTTTGTGAACGAGCAAATGGAGGTAACCGATATCCAGGAAAAGCCGAAGCCGGGCGAACCCATCAGCCCATGGTACAATGCCGGCATTTATGCATTCCGGCCGAGCATTTTTGCGTGGACTGCGAAATTGAAACCATCACCGCGCGGCGAATACGAACTGACGGATGCCGTTCGCGGCCTCGCCAAATCCGGAAAAAGGGTAAAAGCTTACGAGCTGAGTGGCGAGTGGGCCGATGTTCGCGACCCGGAGATTCTAGCGCAGCTGAATCAACTGTAACGGCAGTTTGTAGCAGGAGGACGTTGAACGATTTCTACCGCCAGAGACGGCGGGCAGCTACGTCGGATTTAGGGAGAGCGCGCGAGTCGCGTGCTGATCAGTAATTGGTATAAGCAAACCGTTCACTGATCACGGTTCACTGGTCACGACTTCATCCTCTTCCCCAATCTCCTCTTCGATCTCGCGCCGCCAACGTTTCGAAACCCACGGACGCAGGAATCCGTAAAGCAAGTAAATGAGGAACAAAACCGCCGGCATCCATTCGTAGTTCAAGGCGGTGAAAAACATGATGAGAATGATGGCGGCGAATCGCGGAAGCGATCGCGTCGTGCGCCAGGTAATCGCTTTGAAACTCGGATAACTCAGGCGACTAAACATCATGACGGAAAGAAAAACCATGAGCGGCGGCAACACCCACTTCCAGGCACCGATCAAATGATCGCGCTCGCCCAGCCACCAGAGCATGAAGAGTGTAATGGATGCAATCAGCCCGGCAGCTGCTGGAATAGGAAAACCGGTGAAGGCTTTTCCGTCCCCTGCTTGGCCCGCGGCAGAAATGCAGTTGTAGCGCGCCAGCCTCAACGCGCCGCAAACCAGATAAACAAAAGCGACGAGCCAGCCGAGGCGGGGGAAATCAATCAGCACAATCCGGTAAACCAGCAGGGCGGGCGCAACACCAAATGAGACAATGTCGGCAAGAGAATCGAATTCGCGTCCGAACGTACTGTCCTGCCCACCTAATCGGGCGAGCCGTCCGTCGAGAACATCGAAGATGCAGGCGCCGAGAATGAACCACACCGCCGCGTGGAATAAATCCGCGGCGGCGTCGGGATTTGACCATTGGATCAAAGCGCCTTGCACAATCTTAAGCGTCGCCGCGAAGCCGCAGAACAGATTGCCCGCTGTCATCAGATTTGGCAGCAGGTAAATCTTTGGATGGTTCTCGTTCATTCCGGCAATCGTGCAATCACGCTGGCGCCACCCTTCACGTGATCGCCTACTCTGACCAAAATCTCGGCGTCGAGCGGCAAATATACTTCAGTCCGCGATCCAAATCGAATCATCCCGAAACGTTCGCCGCGTTTTAGTTCGTCGCCCACTTTGGCCCAGCCGACAATTCGTCGCGCAATCGCGCCGGTTAATTGTCGCACCACAATGGTGGCGCGCGGATTTTGAAACGCCCAGGTCATGGCTTCGTTTTTTTCGGAGCATTCCGGGCGGCGCGCATCAAAGAAAAGACCTTTGCGAAATTGCTGAAAGGCAATGCGGCCAGCGACCGGGGCGCGATTGGTGTGCACGTCGAAGATGGAAAGAAAAATACCGACGCGTCTGGTGCGCGCTTTCAGAAATTCTTTTTCATCGACTTCTTCAACATCAGCAACGGTCCCATCCGCTGCTGCAACGACCGCGCATTGATCGGAAGGATCGGAGCGGTTTGGATCACGAAAAAAAGCGAGCGTGTAGAGAATCAAGGCAACGAAGACAAGTGACAGCCACAACGAGAAGAACGCGCATGCGATCGCCAGAATAAGCAGAATGGCGAAGATCCACCGGCCTTCAAAAAGGGTCTGAAAACGCATGATTTTCCAGCCATTTTCCAGTCCAAAAAACGGATGGTCAAGCCATTCAAAATCAGCCCGGCAACAGGCAACGGCCGACCACAACAGGCTGGCGTTTTCGGCTCCGCAAGCTCAAGCCCTAGGGCTCGACAAGCCGAAATTTTAACCAGATATTTGTTGTCGCAGGCGCATTTTTCGCTACTCTATCATCCGTGGTCGCGCGACCATCTTCTATGCCTAAAACCGACGACGATTTGCCCGTGAAATCTGTTGCGGTCGCGCGTCCCGCTGGAGTCGGCACTCGGCAAAAATACGATGCCGCCCAGATCGACAAACTTGAGGGCCTCGAAGCGGTGCGAAAGCGGCCGGGCATGTACATCGGCGACCCCGATGAACGCGGTCTGCACCACATGGTCTTTGAAGTCCTCGATAATTCGATCGATGAACATCTGGCCCGTGACGAAGAGGGAAAGCCTTACTGCACCAAAATCGATGTCACCATTCACGTCGATGGTTCCGTTTCAGTACGCGACAACGGTCGCGGCATTCCGGTTGATATCCACCCGAAATGGAAAATGCCCGCAGTGGAGTTGGTACTGACCAATTTACACGCCGGCGGAAAATTCGGTCAGGGGGCGTACAAATATTCCGGCGGCTTGCATGGCGTCGGTGCGAAATGCACCAACGCGCTCTCTGATTGGTTCAAGGTCGAAGTCACGCGCGATGGCAAGGTTTATCACATGGCCTTCGAGCGCGGCAAAACGACCGAGAAGCTCAGTGTCATCGGCGAAATCAAAAACAAGAAGAACACCGGCACGTTGGTGACGTTCCTCCCCGACCCGACGATTTTCACGATCACCACCGAGTTTAAATTCGAGCGGCTTGCCACCCGCTTGCGGGAGCTGGCTTTCCTGAATCCTGGCCTTGAAATTACACTCGTCGACGAGCGCGACGATTCGCCGAAAAAAGAAACGTTTCTTTACAAGCACGGGATCGACGAATTCGTCCGCCAGCTGGGCGAGAACAAGCAAGTCATTCATCCCAAGCCGATCAATATTTCGCGGCAACGTGATGAGACTTTTGTCGATTGTGTCCTGCAATATAACGACAGCTACAACGATCAGATTCTCTGTTTCGCCAACTCCATTCCGAATCCGGACGGCGGAACACATTTGACCGGTTTTCGCACGGCGCTGACGAAGGCGATTAACCAATATGCGCGTTCGAACAACCTGACCAAGGAGAAGGATCCATCAATTTCCGGCGATGATGTACGCGAAGGATTAGTCTGCGTCCTGAGCATCAAGTTGCCGAATCCGCGGTTTGAATCGCAGACCAAAGTGAAATTGGTCAACACCGAGATCGATGGTGTGGTGAACTCCGCGGTTTACGACGGGCTGATGACCTACTTCGATCAGAATCCGCCGATTGCACGGCGCATTTTCGACAAGGTGCTGACCGCCGCGCGTGCACGCGAAGCGGCACGAAAAGCTCGGGAAACCATCCGGAAGGGTGCGCTGACCGGCGGCGGATTGCCGGGCAAACTGGCGGATTGTTCCGAGCGCGATCCGGAATTGACCGAGCTATACATTGTGGAGGGCGATTCCGCTGGTGGCTCGGCCAAACAGGGCCGCGACCGTCGTTACCAGGCTATCCTGCCGATCCGCGGCAAACTGATTAACGTGGAGAAAGCGCGCATCGATCAATTTCTCAAAAACAACGAAATCCAGTCGATGATCACCGCCATCGGGACCGGCATCGGCAAACCAAAAGAAGATGGTGGCGCGAGTTCCAAAGACGAAGCGAGCTTCGATATCTCAAAGTTGCGCTACGGCCGCATCATTATCATGACCGACGCCGACGTGGATGGCTCGCACATTCGCACGCTGTTGCTGACGTTTTTCTATCGGCAAATGACCGAGCTGGTGCGGTCGGGAAAAATCTATATCGCACAACCGCCGCTCTACCAGATCAAGCGCAAGAAGCGCGAGGAATATGTCGAGGACGACGCCGAACTGAATAAGATTCTGATCAAGCTCGGTGCGGAAGATGTGCGCCTGAAAAATGTGGCGGACGATAAGGAAATCACCGCTGCACAGTTGAAAGACCTCCTTGAGTCGTTAGGAAAATTGTCGAAGCTAAGCGAAGCGATTCGCCGGCACGGAGGCGATTTCGAGAGTTTCCTGGCCAAACGCGAATCGAGAACGGGTAAACTCCCAAACTATCTCGTCAAAATCCGCGAGGGCAATGACGAGACGGTCCATTATTTTTACGACGAGAAAGCCGTCCGGCGTTTTCATCAGGAAAACACCGACCTCAATCTTTTCGATACCGATACCCAGCAGGAACTTTTGCCACTGGATGCGCCGCCAAAGACGAACGGGTCCAGCCGACGGCGCGGCAAGTTAGTCGAGCTGCACGAATCAACCAGCATTCAGAAGATCATCGCCGAGCTCGCCCGCAAAGGTCTGAAGGTTAGCCATTATGCCGCAAGCGATCGGCCGATTTTTGAACTGATCGAGGGTGAAGGAGAGCGCGCGGTTTCTTACCCGCTCTTTTCCATTCCGGAAATCCTGCAAAGGATTTTGGAGATCGGGCGCCGCGGCGTGCAGATCAAACGCTTCAAAGGTCTCGGCGAAATGAATGCCAAGGAATTATTTGAGACAACGATGAATCCGGAGAAACGAAAACTGCTCAAGGTCGATCTCAACGAGGATAACGCCGTCGACGCCGACAAGATGTTTACGATTCTGATGGGCGACGTCGTCGAACCGCGCCGTCAATTCATCGAAGACAACGCCCTCAACGTCCGAAACCTGGATGTGTAAAAATGGCGAAGGGAACATTCGTCGTCATTCGTCATCCGGATTTCGTCATTAGACCACGTGTATAACGCCAACGAAAAAGTAGAGCCGGTCAACGTCGCGGAAGAAGTATCGAGATCATTTCTCGACTATTCCATGTCGGTGATTATTTCGCGGGCCCTGCCTGATGCGCGTGACGGGCTCAAGCCATCGCAGCGACGCATTCTCTACGCGATGAACGAGCTCGGAGTCATGCCCGGCCGCAAGCATTTGAAGTGCGCCAAGATCGTCGGTGAAACGATGGGCAACTATCATCCTCACGGCGATCAGGCGATCTACCCTACTCTGGTGCACATGGCCCAGTCATGGGCGATGCGTGAAACCCTGATCCAAGGTCAGGGCAATTTCGGCTCCGTCGAAGGCGATCCGCCCGCGTCCATGCGTTACACCGAAGCGCGCCTCGAGCATCTCGGCGCCGCGCTCATGACCGACATGGACAAGGACACGGTCGATTTCGTTCCGAACTACGACGATACCCGGACCGAACCCACGGTTTTCCCCAGTGCTTTCCCAAATCTGCTCGTCAACGGTGGCACTGGGATCGCGGTGGGCATGGCAACCAACATTCCGCCGCACAATCTTGGCGAAGTCATCGATTCGATCTGCGCGCAAATTGATGATCCCGATATCATTCTTGATGGCCTGATGGAATTCGTGAAAGGACCGGATTTCCCGACCGGGTGCGCGATCCTGGGCACGGCCGGCATCCGCCAATATCTTGAGACCGGCCGCGGCAGCATGAAAGTGCGCGGCAAAGCTGGCGTGGAAGAACTCAAAGGTAACCGCGAGCAGATCGTGATCACCGAGATCCCGTACAACGTCAATCGCGCGACGCTGGTCGAGCGCATCGCGCAGTTGGTGAACGACAAAGTTCTTTCCGATATCACTGCCATCCGCGACGAATCGGACGAAAACACCCGCGTCGTGATTGAATTAAAGCGCGACGGAAATCCCAAAGTCGTAATTAACAATCTCTATAAACACACCGCGATGGAATCTTCTTTTGCGGTCACAATGCTGGCGATCGATCACGGCCGGCCGAAACTGCTCTCGCTTAAGGAAGCAAACGCCGCCTACATCGAACATCGTCGCGACGTAGTATTACGCCGCACCCGTTTCGAACTGCGGAAGGCAGAAGAGCGCGCTGAAACTCTCGAAGGCTATTTGATCGCACTGGCAAATCTCGACGAATTCATCCGCATTATTCGTGGATCGGCCAATCGCGATGAAGCGCGAATTAAACTGCTGGCCTTCGATTTTACCAAGCGCCAGGTCGAACAGATCGGCATTCTCATTCGCAGCGAAGCGCGGCTCACCGAGGGGCGATACGCTTTCAGCGATCATCAGGCCAATCAAATCCTCGATCTTCGTTTGTATCAACTAACGGGACTTGAACGCGAAAAAATCGTCACTGAATACAAAGAGCTCCTCGATACGATCAAGGATTTGCGCGACATCCTCGCGAAGGAGCAGCGTGTTTTCACCATCATCAAAAAGGAACTTCGTGAGATTCGCGATAAATATGCCACCCCGCGGCTGACCCAACTGATGCCGGACGAGGGCGAAATCGCGATGGAGGATTTGATCCGCAACGAGGGCTGCATCATCAGCATCACCCACGGCGGTTTTATCAAGCGCACGGCCGTAAGCGCCTTTCGCGCGCAACGCCGCGGCGGCAAAGGCGTCATCGGGATGTCGACCCGCGAAGGTGCGACGCAGGAAGAAGAAGGCGATTTCGTCGAACATCTCTTTACCGCCACGACTCACGACTTTCTAATGTTCTTCACCGAGTCCGGCCGCGCTTACGTCGAAAAAGTCTACGAAATCCCGGAAATGGGTCGCGCCGCCAAAGGCCGTTCCATTGCCAATATCCTGGAACTGCGCGCCGACGAGAAAATTGCCGCGACCATTCGAGTCCAGTCAAAACGCAGCATCGGTCCCAACGCCAGTGATAAAACCTGGGACGAAAATCTGCATATCGTCTTCGCGACTCGCTCCGGCATTGTCAAAAAATCGAATCTCTCTGATTACGCCAACGTTCGGAAGGGCGGAATCATCGCCATTCAGATCGAGCAAGGTGATCGCCTGATTGACGCGAAACTTACCTCCGGAAATAACGAGCTCGTTCTCATCACCAGAGACGGGATGAGTTTACGTTTTCACGAAGAGCAGTTGCGCGATCAGGGACGCAACACCGTCGGCGTTTGGGGAATTCGGCCGGAGAAAAATGATCACGTTGTTGCCCTCGCGATCGTAAGACCAACGGAGATGCTGCTGGTCGCGGGCGAGAACGGGATCGGCAAACGGACGCCATTTGATGATTACCGGAAACAATCCCGTGGCGGCAAAGGCATCATCACGATGAAAACGGGAGACAAGACAGGCAATGTCGTCGGGGCACTAACAGTCACGGATGCTGATGAACTGATGTTGATCACGACCAAGGGGCAGCTTATTCGCACGCGGGTAAAGGAGATTCGGGAAACCGGACGCAATGCCATGGGAGTGAAACTACTCACTTTGCGCGAAGGCGAAAAGTTGCAGGCCATAGCCCCGGTGGTCAGCCAGGCAGCCGAAGCGGAAGCCGAAGTCGAAGCGCCAACGCCCACTTAGTAGACTGCTGAGACCCCTCATCATAACCTTTTCGGTCGTGTGCTGCCCTCAGGGCAGGATTACTTCATAATCCGTTGAAGACAGCGGACGCTATAGCATTGCCAGGAGAGCCGGGACTGAACTCTCAAGGCGGGGGTTCTTTCGATCGCCGCAGTATGCAAAAGAGCGCGCGACTACACGCCGCGCGCTCTGCGAGTGACAAGCTGGCGATTAATGGCCGCCCCTGTACGTAGTCGTAGTCTGTTGTGTCGCTGCCGGCTGCGCCACCGTGGTTGTCTCGTGCGTTGTTGTCGTTGTGGTCGTGGCCGGCTCCTCCGACGCGCACGAAGCCAAACCGAACATCACAGCCACTCCAAGCAGAAGGATAAATGTTTTCATAGTTGAGTTCCCTTTTGTTGAGAATTCGGCGCAAATGCCGCAGACAGATGTATTTCTCGCGAACTTTTTCGGCGTTATGCTACCGGAACTTCGCGTCCGAGCTCGCTCGACGCGTAAATTCCATCGATCATTTCCATCAGCTCGAACGCCTGTTCCGCGTCGTTGATTGGCGGTGCTTCACCTCGAATCGCATCGGCAAAATTGCGCAGTTGCATTTCGAAACTGTTCTCGCCGTATCGCGGTTCCAACGGGACGGTCGCTAGCTGCCCGTTGTCATCTGCAAATAACGTCAGCGGCTTTAATCGTAACGTCCCCTTGGTTCCAAAAAGAATGCAGTTGTTGGACTCGCGACCGACCCACTTCGGCCCTACCGGCGTGTCATCGGTCAGATTCGCCGCCCAACACGTCTCCAATTCCACAATGGCGTCGTTCGCGAAACGAATCAACGCGTGCGCCTCATCTTCCACATCGAAAATCGGCACGTTGACTAGATGCGCGAAATTTCGAAATACCTTTGCACTAATCGACGTCGGGCGTGGCGATCCCATCAGGTACCACGCCGTGTCGAGTGCATGCACACCAATGTCGATCAATGCGCCGCCGCCGGAACGATTTTTGTCGGTAAACCACAAACCAATTCCAGCGGGAATTCCGCGAGAACGGATCCAAGTGGCTCGCGCGCGATAAATCTTGCCGAGACGACCTTTTGCGATGACGTCCCGAGCAGTGCGGACCGCAGGAGTGAAGCGAAACTGGCGTCCAAAAAAATAGACCAGCCCACGCGTGGCCGCTTCGTCTCGCAACACCTTCATCTCGGCTGCGTTCATCGTCGGCGGTTTTTCGCAAAAGACATGTTTGCCCGCTTCCAGCGTCGCTAGCGAAGCCGGGAAATGCAGGAAGTTTGGCAAACAGATGATCGCCGCATCCAGATCTCGATCGCGCAACAGCTCCTGATAGTCTTCAAATGAACTTTCTGGTTTGTAAGTTTCGACAAAGGTCTGCAATCGTTCCGAATTGGTGTCCGCGCACGACCGCAGTTGTACGTTCGGAATTGCCGCAAGCGCGATCGCATGCTGTTGGCCTGGCCAACCCGTGCCGATGATGCCGAACTTTAGTTCTTTCTTCATCAAGAAGCGGCGGCTTCCAAGCCGCCGACTTAAAGTATACGGCGGTCAGCGACCGCCGCTCCTTGTTAAATTCCGATTCTACCGCGCTGTTTCTTCAGCTCGCCACGTCTTCGCTTCGACTCCAGAATCCACTTCTTCAATCTTTCGGGCCGCGGCGATTTTCTTCGTCTTTCCTTTTCGCGAATGGCCCGCTTTTCGGCGCGCTCCTTCGTGCGATGGTGTCGGATTGCTTCAGTTAATCGATCCCGCGCGATTCGCCGGTTCATCGCTTGCGAACGCGAATCTTGCACCGTCACGCTAATTCCCGTCGGCCGATGACGCAGCGTGACCGCCGTCGACACTTTGTTGACGTTCTGACCGCCCGGGCCGGATGACCGCGCAAACGTCTCCTCCAAATCCGCTTCGGTAAGGTGAAAATTGTCCTTCATCCCATTGACGCTGCGACTAGCTTCGCCATTGCCTCGTGATTCGTCATCCGTCATTCTTCATTTATTTCGGTCGCTTCAAAACCCAAATTCGCGACACGGGCTTGTCATCAGCTCGCCATTTCGATCGCAAACTTCGCCCACACCTGAGCCAGTCGCCAAACCGAGCCCGTCCGCGCCTCCTAGCGATTACATACTGCAATGGGGTGTAAAAATCCCGATGCGCGACAAAGTGGAATTGAATGCCACGCTCTACCTTCCGAAATCGAATAGCACTACTGCCAGCCGCACACCGGTCATTTTTACTCTCACACCCTATATTTCCGATAGCTACCACGCCCGCGGCGCTTATTTCGCTTCACACGGATATGCCTTTGCTCTTGTGGATGTTCGTGGCCGCGGAAATTCAGGCGGCGAGTTCGAGCCGTTCGCTAACGAAGCACGAGACGGCTACGACATCGTGGAATGGTTCGCAAAACAGCCATTTTGTGACGGCAAAGTTACGATGTGGGGCGGTTCTTATGCCGGGTTCGATCAATGGGCAACGGCCAAGGAATTGCCGCCGCACCTCGCCACCATCGTGCCGGCCGCGGCGGCTCATCCTGGACTGGATTTTCCTTTCAGCAACAACGTCGGAATTCCCTACGACATGCAATGGTTCACGCTTACGAGCGGTCGCGCCAGCCAACAAAATTTATTCGCCGACTCGAAGTTCTGGCGCACCAAATTTCTCGAAGCTTACAAGCAATATATTCCGTTCAAAAACTTGGATCGCATCGTCGGTAATCCGTCGGCGAATTTTCAGCGTGTGGTCGCGCATCCGATGGTCGACAACTATTACGACGCCATGGTGCCGGCCCGCGAGCAGTTTACCAAAATCATATTCCCGATTCTCACCATCACCGGCCAGTATGACGGCGACGAAATTGGCGCGCTGGCTTACTATCGCGACCATCTCGACGCCGCTTCCGCTGAAACAAAAGCGAAGCATTTTCTGATTATCGGCCCGTGGGATCACGCCGGTACTCGGACACCGACCGACGAAGCTGCCGGAATAAAGTTTGGCAGCGCGGCCGTGATCGATCTGAATGATCTCCACCGTCAATGGTACGATTGGACGATGAAATCCGGACCGAAACCGGAATTCTTGAAGAAGCGTGTTGCCTATTACCTGTTAGCTCCGGGTAATAGTGGAGCAAACGGCGAATGGAAATATGCCGACGACTTCGAAAAGCTGACGGCAAATCATCATCCACTTTATCTCGATGCCAGTGGTAGCGGAGGAAATGGCGTCTTTCATTCTGGTGTGTTGAGTGAAAAACCGGCGAGCACTGGAGCCGACGAATACATCTACGATCCGTTAGATACTCGCCGTGGCGAAGACGTCGATAACGTCGACAACGAAAAGACCGCCGGAATCGATCAGCGGCGTGCCCTAAGTATCGGCAAAGACGGTCTCGTTTATCACAGCGAACCGGTTACACAGGAAACGGAGCTAATCGGTTGTCCAAGGTTGACGCTATGGGTCTCTCCGGGTGTTCCCGATACCGATATCGTGGCCGAGCTCGATGAAATTCTGGCCGATGGAACCAGCATCGCCCTTTGGAGCGATGTGAGACGATTGCGCTATCGTGAGTCGGTCCGGCAGGAAAACCTGGTCAAGCCCAGCGAAACCGTGCGCTGCGATTTCAATCCCGGACTCTTCGTCGCTCGTAGAATGGCAAAAGGAAGTCGCTTAAGACTGGTGGTCAGCGCGCCCAACTCCATTTTCTTCGAGAAGAATTACAATTCCGGCGGAGTGGTCGCGAATGAGAGCGCAAAAGACGCGCGCACCGCACACGTCCGCATTCTGCACGATGGCCAACACGCCAGCGTCCTCGACGTCCCGATCGCGCCGTAATCCGGATAGCGCACGCGTCTCCGCGTGTTGGTTTCGCCGTCTCGCCGAAACAATCTTTCAAAGAAGTCCGCGATTGCGAGACGCAATCGCCAACACGCGAGACGCGTGCGCTACCCGGAAAAATGCGCCAAACCAAATCGGACCCAAATGCGTTCCGCGTGAACGCCGATTTCAAGCAAGCAGCTATGCCACTTACCTAATTGGGAGGGGCGACTGCCGAGTCGCCCACCTAAACCAACGCGGGATCATCGATCCCGCCTACAACTCGCTGGTCCGCACCGGCGAAATGGGCGGCCCGCTCTGGAGCGAGCTACGCCGGCGGAACGTTCTCCCGCCCATGGCGCAACACCTGCGCCATCCAGATGAATTCATCGAGGAATTTTGCCGTCCGTCTGACAAAACCTTCATCGAGGAGCTCTCCATCTTCCCCAAAGATTTTGCCGACATTTCCAAAATTCACGTCATTGAAAATCGTAACGAGACCGAGCTCGCGCATGACCGGCAGTAACCCTTCAATCACGCGAGTGCCACCAAATGGACCCGCCGAAACCCCGCAAATCCCGACCGCCTTGTGAATGTATTCCTCCAGATTCATGTCCAGCGCATGCTTCAACAAACCCGGATACCCGTGATTGTATTCCGGTACCACCAGGATTAAACCGTCCGCGCGCTTCACCAAGTCGGAGAACGCTTGATCTTTCATCTGCTCGCCCGCGTCGTCCAGACGCATCGGGATTTTGCAGATGTCGACAAATTCTGTTTCAACTCCAGCGCGTTTCTTTGTTTCCTTAAAGACGAAGCGTGCCGCGTGTTCACTGCGACGTCCTTTGCGCGTAGTCCCCAGAATTACCGGAATAAAAAGCGGGTTCGGCATGTCGACTCAGGTTCTGATCTGCCCGGCGCCGCGGATGACGTACTTGTAGCTCGTCAATTCCTCGAGCGCCATTGGCCCTCGCGCATGAAGTCTATCGGTACTGATTCCAATCTCTGCGCCAAAGCCAAACTCGCCGCCATCAGTAAAGCGGGTGGACGCATTCCAATAAACTGTCGCCGAATCAACCTCGCGAAGAAATTGTTCTGCCGTTCGCGCGTTGGCTGTCACGATGCAATCACTATGGTGCGAACCAAATCGTTCGACGTGCTCGATCGCCTTCCCAGCGCTGTCGACTACACCCACAGCCAGAATCAGATCGAGAAATTCCGTCGACCAATCAGCCTCACTCGCTCGTTGTAACGGCGCATAGCGGAGGGACGAAAGCCGTGCGAAGGCGCTGTCATCCGCACGCAATTGGACTTTTTTCCCGGCCAACCGTGGGGCGAGTTTTTCTAAAAATGGCGTCGCCACTTCAGCATGAACCAGCACCGTCTCGACTGCATTGCATACACTGGGACGCTGTGTCTTTGCGTTGATCACGATCTCGACGGCCATGTCGAGATCGGCCTCCCGATCCACGTAGACAATGCAGAGACCATGGGAATGCTTGATCACCGGCATTCGCGCGGCACTCACAACTGACTCGATTAAAGCGTGGCCACCGCGCGGGATAATCAACTGGACATAGCGATCCATCTCCGCGAGGTGTTTGATCGCCTCGCGGTCAGTATTTGCGATAAGAAGGATGCTACCCACTGGCAGGCCGCTCTTTTGCCCGCCCTGCTGAAGCGCTCCAACAATCGCAACGTTCGAGTAAATCGCCTCAGACCCGCCGCGTAGAATGATAGCGTTGCCCGTCTTAATGCAGAGCCCCGCCGCATCGCTGGTCACATTAGGGCGCGATTCGTAAATAAATCCAATCACCCCGATGGGCACGCGCACCTTGGAGATCCGTATCCCGTTAGGTCGCATCCATTCCCGGATCACTTCGCCAACAGGATCTGCCAGGGCCGCGACATGACGAATGCCGTCCGCCATCGCGGTTACGCGCTCCATGTTCAATTTCAACCGCTCAATCATGGCAGAAGGAAGAGCCTGGGACCTCGCTAAATCCTTTTCGTTCGCTGAAAGAATGGCTCCCTTGCTCGCCATGATTTCGTCCGCCATTGCCAGAAGTGCGGAGTTCTTTTGTTCGGTGCTCAGGCTGGCCAAACCTCGCGCTGCTTTGCGAGCGCGACATCCCAAGTCGAGAATTTCCTGTTGCAGGCTCATTGCCTCTTTCGTTTGTGAGTGCGGGACACCGATTGCCTGGCAACAAACCGTGTCCCAGCTTGCTCTCCCGCAACAATCGCAGCAATCCGATCAGGCTGGCGACCGTTGATAATCGCCGTGGGAATTCCTGCCTCTACCGCCATCTTGACAGCTTCCAGCTTTGAGATCATTCCTCCAACCGCAAAGCGAGCTCTCCCCTCGGTTGCCAGGGCTTTGACACGATCGATGTCCCGCACTCGCCGGATCACATTTCCCTTTTGGTCCATAAGTCCATCCACCTGCGTGAGGATGAGAAGCAGGTCAGCGGTGGCGAGCATTGCAACTTCGGCGGAAAGCCGGTCGTTATCGCCGAACTTTAATTCTTCTACCGCTACAGAATCGTTCTCGTTAATGATTGGGACCACGTTACAGGTAGCGAGTAACCGCTCGATCGTATTTTTAGCGTTGCCGCGCCGAATCCGACTATCCAGGTCGCTGTGCGTGAGCAAAAGCTGGGCGACGTTCAGCTTGTAACGTGCAAAAGCTGTCTCATAAGCGCGCATCAACTTCGATTGGCCGACCGCCGCGCTGGCTTGGGCGGTAGCGAGATCAAGTGGACGCTCCTTGAGCGAAAGTGCGCCCATTCCGGCGGCGACCGCACCGCTCGTGACCGTAATGCACTGATGCCCTCTCTGAATCAGGGCGGCGACTTCCGCAGTGAGGCGCGAAATTTGTTTGGGATCGAGCCTGGCCGTATTCGCATGGGTCAAAATCCCAGAACCAAACTTGAGAACGATGCGTTTTCGCTGGCGTCGCGCGTCCGCGCCAACAGTCATGAGTTAAGTGTAGCCTTTCTTCGCATAGTAAGGACGCTAGAAGCAACGTGATACATACCGGAGAACTTATCTTTCGATTTTTCTTCCTGCAACGCTACTACCTTTCCTTCTGGAATTCCGAGCTCTTCTCTGCGCCGATCGATCCCACAAGCAGCAGGCTTTCGCTGGCAAAATCTATCATCACTGCCGATGGCCGGACTCGAACCGGCACGGGCCTGTTACGGCCCAACGGATTTTAAGTCCGTTGCGTCTGCCATTTCGCCACATCGGCGCACAGGCGAAATCTTACTCGCGCCTCCAAACAGACCAAGCGGTTTTCGATTTACGACCAACGCCCGAACCGGGCGCGTAAATTTTTTAGCGGGCGATTCACCGGTGACACCAGGCGGTAATCAACCAAACAACGTTAATTCAATTAAGGAGGTTTTATGGGCAAACTGGATGGGAAGAAAGTGGCGATACTTGTGGCTGACGGTTTTGAGCAGGTGGAAATGACCAAGCCGCGCGAGGCACTAGAAGAAGCTGGCGCGGAAACTCAAATCGTCTCTCCAAAGTCGGGACAAATTCAGGGAATGCATCATGCCGATAAAGGCGACAAGTTCCATGTCGATATTGCGCTGGATGAAGCGCGACCGGAGGAATTCGATGCGCTGATGATTCCCGGCGGTCTGATGAACCCGGATCAACTTCGTTCCTCACCTGAAGCTTTGGAGTTCACCAGACATTTCTTCAAAGAGCACAAACCGGTGGCGGCGATTTGCCACGGCCCCTGGGTGCTGATCGATGCTGGTGTACTGCGTGGACGCACGTTGACGTCCTGGCCTGCGATCAAGACTGATGTGAAAAATGCGGGCGCCAATTGGGTCGACGAGGAAGTAGTGGTCGACAATGGGTTAGTGACTAGTCGCAAACCCGACGACATTCCCGCCTTCAACAAGAAGGTGATTGAGGAATTCTGCGAAGGAAAACATGCGAGCCAGGTGCAGTTCGCAGGTGCGGGGCGGGAGCGCCAGAAAGGAATAGTAAGCTAACAGAATTGGATCCGATGAAAGACTTGACGGCTTTAAGCCGTCAAGTCTTAAGGCACCAAGATTTCGTGGCGCGGTTCTCGATCAAAGGGAGGCTCGGATTTGCGTCCGGGATGACCGTGCGTGTCGATGCCACGCGCACGAAATAAAAATTGTTCGCGCGTGAAGGGCTTGCGCTACTCTTTCCGAGAGTGACGACCGCAAACAAGATCACCATTGTCCGGATCTTAATGATTCCGGTGTTTGTAACGCTTGCGATCTATTATGGTCAAAGTATCCAGCGCGGGACGCCGCTGGAATGGCAACGCTTCGCCGCCATTACTGTTTTCCTGCTCGCGGCCGCGAGCGACGGTCTCGACGGATACGTGGCGCGTCGCTACAAACAACGCAGCGCACTCGGCGCTGTCCTCGACCCGATCGCGGACAAAGGTTTGCTCCTGAGCGGGATCATTACTCTGAGCATCAGCAACTGGAGCGAGGTGGATCCCGAGTATGGACGGTTCCCACCCTGGTTTCCCGTTCTCGTTATCACACGCGATTCTGTCATTCTGGTGGGCGCAGCCATCCTGCATTATTTCATCGGCAACAAAATGAAGGTGAAACCGAGCTGGACTGGCAAGGTGGCGACAGTTTGTCAGATGTGCGCGGTCGGGTGGGTCATGTTGCAGTTGCGCTTTCTGCCCCTGTGGTTCGTCGTAGCCGTCGCGGGAGTTTTCACCGCGGTTTCGGGAATGATTTATGTGATCGAAGGCGTGCGGCAGTTGCAGGCCGAAGGGCACGCACATGCAAGCCGCTGACGCGGCGAACGGTTAGAAGTGATTGGTGAAGCGATTGTAATCGGTAAAGCGTCAGCAGCAGACATTCGTCATTCGAGCTTCGTCATTCGTCATTTTTGATCATGTCTGTGCTACGTTTTGCGATGGATATCGCGATCGTGGGAAGGCCGAACGTTGGGAAATCGGCTCTGTTTAATCGCATTGCTGGGCGCCGGATCGCGATCGTACATGGGCAACCGGGGATTACGCGGGATCGGATCTCAGCCAAGTGCGAAATTCGCAGCCAACCGTTCCGACTTTGGGATACGGGCGGAATTGTGGGCACGGGTGAAACGGAATTGACGGCTGATGTCCAGACGGAAGCCGCTCGCGCGATGGAAGAGAGCGATCTCATTCTGTTCGTCGCGGACGGACAGGATGGATTGAACCCAATGGATCGGGAATTGGCTCGCATTGTTCGGAAATTGCGCAAACCTGTCCTACTTCTAGTTAATAAAATTGATGACCCGAAGCATCAGCTGCGGGCCGACGAGTTTTCGGCCCTCGGCTTTGAAAATGTGCTTCCAATCAGCGCGGCACATGGGCGGGGAATACAGGAGTTGCTGGAAAAAATTGGGACGTTCCTTCCCTCCTGTGGAAAAACCCAGCGCCCAACGCCCAACGACGAAGGGTTTCGCGAGCAAGGCGCGGAACAACCGACGGCGATTGCGATCGTGGGGCGACCGAACGCGGGGAAGTCGTCGCTAATTAACGCATTGCTGCGGGATCGGCGGACGATTGTAAGTGAAACTCCGGGCACGACACGGGATGCAATCGATATCGAGTACGAACGCGACGGGAAACGGTATTTGTTCATCGATACGGCCGGAATTCGGCAGCGCAGCAAGCATTCAAGCTCGGTCGAGGTTTTTTCGGTGATGCGGGCGGAAAGGATGATCTCGCGCGCCGATATTTGCGTGTTAGTGGTTGATGCGGCCGAAGGAATCAAGGCGCAGGATCGTCGGGTCGCAGCGTCGATTCAGAAAGCACGCAAAGCGTGTCTGATCGCCCTCAACAAATGGGATTTGCTTCGCGGACATGGTAAGCAACGGGAAATCATGGAAAACGCGATCGCGAATGCACGCGCGGGATTGTTCTTTATTGATTATGTACCGGTGTTGGTGACAAGCGCGCTGACCGGCGAGCATGCGGATCGAATTTTCAAGATGATCGAACGAATTCGGCGCGCGGCACGAAAACACATTGGAACCGGCAGATTGAATCGCGTTCTACGAGCGGCCTTTGCCGCGAATCCGCCGCCAATCGTGAAAGGGAAGCGGCTGAAATTGTTTTACGCGACTCAATCAGGCGGGGACGAATCGCGCCCATTTGCGCCGCCGGAGTTCCTGCTTTTTGTCAATTCCCCTCGCCTGCTGGCACAGCCGTATGCGCGGTTCTTAGAAGCGAAGATTCGGGAAATTGAGCCGTACCTGGGCTTGCCGGTGTTGATGGCGGCGCGGCCGCGCACCACCACGGCGTCATCCTGAGCGAAACGGAGCGAAGTCGAAGGATCCCGAGGAGATTACCTTTAAAGTGATCGCAGCGGGATCCCTCCCAGCCTCCGCAGAAGCTTCGGCACGGAAGGCGACTGCCGCTCGGGATGACAGCTTTATCTACAACTCCGCGAACTTGATCGAACGTCCGGGCTTATTTTTCTGTCTTACAAAGCTCATGAAATCAGCTCAGGAAATTTCACAACAAGTGCAGGAACTCGGCCAATGGATCCCGCCTCTGCGCGAGCAGGTGGGGCATGTCGTCGTCGGGCAAAAGTATCTGGTCGATCGGTTGTTACTCGGGTTGCTGGCGAACGGCCATGTTCTGCTGGAAGGCGTTCCCGGCCTGGCAAAAACACTCACCGTCAAGACCATTGCGTCGACTATCCAAACCGGATTCCAACGACTCCAATTTACTCCCGATCTTTTGCCGGCGGATTTGATCGGCACGCTCATCTACAATCCACGCGACGGCGAGTTCACGACCAAGTTCGGGCCGATTTTTTCGAATCTAATCCTGGCCGACGAAATTAATCGTGCGCCAGCGAAAGTGCAGAGTGCCTTACTCGAAGCGATGCAGGAGCGTCAGGTCACGATCGGCGAGAAAACCTATGCGTTGTCCGATCCATTTCTTGTTCTGGCGACACAGAACCCGCTCGAACAGGAAGGGACTTATCAGCTGCCGGAAGCTCAACTTGACCGGTTCATGTTCAAATTGAACATCGGTTACCCGCAGAAAGTTGAAGAGCGCCGCATTCTGGACTTGATGGCGACGTCTGCACCGGACCTGAGCGTTTCATCGGTAGTCGATCCAAAGCAGATCATCGCTGCTCGCGAAGTGGTGAACAGCGTCTACATCGACGATCGGGTAAAGGATTACATCGTCGATATTGTTTGGGCGACGCGTGAGCCGGCCAAGTACAATTTGAAGCTGGAAGGTCTGGTTCGTTACGGCGCCTCGCCCCGTGCGACTATCTACCTGGCACTGGGCGCACGCGCACATGCGTTCCTGAATGGCCGCGGTTACGTCACGCCGCAAGACATCAAGAGCATCGGTCCCGATGTTTTGCGCCATCGCATTATCGTTAGCTACGAAGCGGAAGCGGAGTCGATCACAAGCGAGACCATTATTGAGAGGATCTTCGCGGGTTTGCCGGTGCCGTGACGAGGAGCGATGAGTGACTAGTGAATAGTGGCATGGCGCATCGTGACCCTGAAGGTTTTTCCGATCCGGAGGAGATCCTGAAAAAAATCCGGGGCTTGGAGATCAAGACTCGCGCGCTGGTGGAGACGGCGTTCGCTGGTGATTACCACAGTGTCTTCAAAGGGCGTGGGATGAATTTTGAAGATGTGCGCGAGTACCAGCCGGGGGATGAGATCCGGGCGATTGACTGGAACGTGACCGCACGCCTGGGCAGTCCTTTTGTGAAAAAGTTCACGGAAGAACGCGAACTCACCGTGATGCTGATCGTGGATGTGAGTGCGTCGGGGAATTTTGGCAGCACTTCACAATCTAAGCGCGAAATGGCGGCGGAAGTCGCCTGCCTTCTCGCTTTCAGCGCGATTCGTAACAACGACAAAGTAGGTCTGTTGCTTTTCAGCGATCGGCTCGAGCTCTTCATCGCGCCAAAGAAAGGGCGCTCTCATACGTTGCGAATCATCCGTGAAATTCTTTTCTTCGACCCGATTGGGCGCGGGACGGATGCGGCGGCCGCTCTTGATCACCTGAACAGAATAATTATCCGTCGCGCGGTCGTATTTCTGATTTCGGATTTTCAAGCGCCGGATTTTTCGCGTGCGCTTGCAGTCACGGCGAGGCGGCACGACCTAATTGCCATCCGGATTCAAGACGAACGCGAAAGCATTCTTCCGCCGATTGGACTCATTACACTGGAGGACGCGGAGACGGGCGATCAAATTGAAATCAATGCCGCCGACAGCAGAGTGCGGGCACATTTTGCGCAACTGGCCCAATCGCAGTTGGCGGAAACGATACGGGTATTGCGCCGGAACCGAATCGATCGAATTGATCTACGTACGGGGGACGATTATCTGCCGGCATTACGCTCGTTTTTCAAACAACGCGAGCGCCGTTTGATGGTGCGATAGGATGGGAGTGCACCGTTGATATGATGCTACTGATAGCCGAGAATGCTACCGACATCGTACCGCCAGTGAACTATTCGCTGGTGCCGCCGTGGATGATCTTCGTCGCCAGCCTGCTAGCGCTAACGATTATTGGACTGGCGATCTGGTATGGGCGGAAGCTGTTCCAAAAGGACAAACCAGTCCCCACTCCGCGGGAGTGCGCGCTGGCGGCGTTAAGCGAAATCGAAAAGGATGTTGAAAGGATAAATCCCTACCAATTCAGCATTCGTGTTTCCGACATTTTGCGACGCTACGTCATGGAACAATTTGATCTGCCAATGACACGGCAAACATCGGTCGAATTTTTAAATGTCATTGGCTCGGCCGCCAGTTTCGGGGACGAGGAAAAAGCGCTGCTGGCCGATTTTTTGAATCGCTGTGACTTAATCAAGTTCGCGCGCTATGAAGCAACACCTTCCGACAGCCGCCTTTTGCTGGATGAAGCGCGTCAATTCGTGAAAGGAGGAGCCCTTGTCACCGCATGACTGGCTCGCGGGGCAGGCGCTGACGTTTGCGCGGCCGTGGTTGCTGCTGTTATTGCTATTGATTCCGTTGCTGGCCTGGCTGCGAGGACGATTCGGTCCGCGCGCAGCTGTTGTCTTTTCGGCGACAGCGCCGTTTCGTGCGATTGGGAAGAGTCGTGGCAGCCGTCCCGGGCAAATTTTGCGTGCATTAATCTGGCTGGCCCTAGCGGCATTCATTGTTGCCATCGCGCGACCACAGCTTGGAAAGTCGCTCACGCACGTTGAAGCCAGCGGCATCGACATCATGCTGGTGCTCGATGTTTCCAATTCGATGCTGGCAAAGGATTTCACCATCGGCGGGGAGGAGGCAACGCGCCTGGATGCCGTTCGCGAAGTCACACGAAAGTTTATTGAGGCGCGCCCGAATGATCGAATCGGTATGATCGCGTTCGGGACACGTCCATATATCGTTAGCCCGATGACACTCGATCACGAATGGCTGCTGCAAAATCTCGACCGGGTTCGGATTGGTCTGGTGGAAGGAAGCACCGCGATCGGCTCGGCCATGGCTTCCGCTGGTAATCGGCTAAATGACAAACAATCCAAGAGTCGCGTTATGGTTCTCCTGACTGATGGCGATAACAACGCCGGCAAGATTCCGCCTAATACCGCCGCCGAAGCACTGAAAGCGCTGCACATTCATTTTTACGCGATCGGAATCGGCACTAACGGGGTCGCGCCGTTTCCGGTGATGGATGAACAAACCGGCCAGGTAGTCACCGACAGACGAGGCAACGTTTATTATCAGAGGGCGCAGGTCTCTTTTAATGAAAAGGGATTGCGCGAGGTCGCGAGCATCGCCGATGGAAAATTTTATCGCGCAACCGATACTCAATCGCTGGAGGAGATCTATCGAGACATAGACAAGCTGGAAAAAACAACGATCAGCGCCCGGAAATACCAGCAGTATCGAGATCTATTTCCGGCGTGCATTGCGGCTGGTTGCGGATTGCTGATCGGGCAGCTCCTGCTCGGGCAAACAATTTGGAAGCGATTGCCGTGAGGGGAACGTTGAAAGGTTTAAGCGTTGAAGAGTTAAAGCGGTCTCCCGCTCCAACGCTTCAGCCGTTCCCCGCTTTAACGAACCCATGAGCTTCGGGGCGCCGCAATGGTTCTGGGCTTTAGCCGTTCTGCCGCTATTAGTCGGCCTCTACATTCGAGCAGAACGACGCAGCGCATTGCAGCTGCGCGAATTTGTTTCGCCGCGATTGCTGCCACAACTTGCCGGTAATGTCGATCGCGCACGACGCGCGATCCGTTTTGGCCTCGTTTTACTTTCGCTAGCGCTGGCGATTACGGCATTGGCGAAACCACGCTGGGGTAACATCTACGAGGATGTAAAACGTCGCGGACTCGATTTGCTTTTCGCGATCGATACCTCGCGCAGCATGCTCTCGAACGACGTCGCGCCCAATCGGCTGGAGCGCGTTAAACTGGCGGCACAGGATTTGATCACAGAATTGCGGGGCGATCGCGTCGGTTTGATCGCGTTCGCTGGACGAGCGTTCCTGCAAGCGCCGTTGACGATTGATTATGAGGCCGCGGTCGAGTCGATCAATGATCTCGATACCAAGACGATTCCGGAAGGCGGCACCAACATTAGTGAAGCGATCGCGCTGGCGGTGCAAACATTTGGCAAAAGCGCGATGGGAAACCGCGCCCTGATCATTTTTACCGACGGCGAAGAACTGAGCGGCGATTCGGTCAAGGAAGCAAAGAAAGCGGAGGAAGCGGGCGTAAAAATTTTCACGGTCGGCGTTGGTACGATCCAAGGTTCATTGATTCCTCTCGAGCACGAGGGCGGTTTCGTAAAAGATGCGAAAGGAGAAGTTCACAAATCCAAGCTCGACGAGGATCGGCTGCGCGAGATAGCGCAAGCGACCGGGGGGATGTACCTGCATTTGGAGAGCGGTCCACAAACGATGCGGCAGTTGTACGAGGAAGGGCTTTCGAAGCTAAAGGCGGCGGAGATCGACGCGCGGCTTTCGAGGCGGCCGATCGAGCGCTACGAATGGCCGCTAGGAGGCGCCATCGCGGTATTAATCGTCTCTTTATTCCTTAATGATCGTAAGAAAACATGGTCCCAGCCTATCAGGCGCGCGCCGGTTAAGCGCGAAGCCTTGGTAACGGCCGCCCTGCTGCTCGTGGCCGCAGCCCAGGCCTACGCGGTTTCTGGGATCGACCTATATAATAAGGGGAAATACGACGAAGCCCTGGCCCAGTTCCAGAAGGATCTGGAGAACAATATTAACCCGGCGGATGTGCCTAAGATGCACTTCGACTCCGGCGTGGCGGCCTACAAGCTGCGTGAATATGACAGGGCGCTGGAGGCATTCAGTCAGTCGCTGGTGGACCGTTCCCCCGTCCTGCAGGAAAAGACTCGCTACAACCTAGGGAGAACGTTGGAAGAACGCGCTGATTTACAGAAGACAAATGAACAGGTGTTGAAGGATTTGGAGAATGCGGCGCAACATTACGAAGAGGCGTTGAAACTTGATCCGAACGATAAAGCCGCGGCCGAACGACTCGAGATTGTTAGGAGAAAGATTGAGCAACTGAAAAAGCATCCGAAACAGCCGCCACCACAGCCGCAACAAAATCAGCAGAATAAAAAAGATCAAAAGAAAGACAAAGACCAAGACCAGCAGCAGAAGGATCAGCAGCAGCAACAACAACAACAGCAACAGCAACAACAGCAGCAGCAGCAACAACAACAACAGCAACAGCAGCAATCGCAGAATCAACAATCACAAAACAATCAGCAGCAAAACCGGGATCAGCAGCAGGCGAAGAATAACCAGCAACAACGGAATCAACAAAATCAGCAAGAGGAGCAGCAGAAAAATCAGCAGCAGCAGAATTCTGATAAACAGCAAAACCAACAACAACCGACGCCGTCGCCCAGCCCAGGCAGTAAATCCGATCAGCAAAAGCAGCGTCAGCAGGGTGCTGGGGAATCGCCAACGCCTAGTCCAGGCGGCGGTTCAAAGGCTTCGCCAACCCCGGGCGAACGTGGGGAAAGCCCGTCGCCGTCACCAGGGGAAAATGCCGGCGCTGGTGAAAGTCCGTCTCCGACGCCCTCAAGCTTACCCAACAAGCCGCGCTCGGGTGAAATCAAGAGTGCAGGCGAACCGAACAAGGAGCAACAGGAAGAGCAGGCCGCCGAAGCCGAAGCGATGAAGCGAGGTGAAATGAGTCCGCAGCAGGCCGCGCGATTACTCCAAGCGATGAAGGACGAAGAAGCGCGAGTACAACTGGATGAACGCAAGTCCGTCCATCCTGTCTATAACGACTGGTGATCGGGAGGTTGATGGTTGAGAGTTGAAAGTTGATGGATAGATCGATGTTCCGACGGATTCTCCTTCTGGGATTTCTCACAACTGCTGCATGTGAGATTGGGCTGGCTGATCCGCCCAGGATCACGGCAGTGCTGACTAGTTCGGAAGTAGTAGTGGGCGAGACGGTGCAATTGGAGATCCAAATCGACAACACCCGTGCGTCAGCGATCACGCCGCGTGCTATCGATGTCCCGGGTTTGCAGATTCATTACACGGGCGAATCCACGCAAATGACGATGCGAAATCTCTCCGTCTCGTCGTCAATCACCTATAGCTACACGATTCTACCGGAAAAATCCGGGACCTTTAAAATTCCGTCGCAAACCATTCGCGTCGGTAAAGACAATCTGCAGACTCCGGAATTGACGTTGCGGGTGGGGGACTCGCCCAGGGCGACGGCCGGGGGAAGGGGCAACCGAACTCCCTCTGGAAGTGCGCCGGCTGGCAGTGGGCAGAATGCCGATGAAAAGATCGCATTCGCGGAGCTCTTGGTGCCGAAGAAGAGCGCCTACGTGGGCGAAATCATTCCCGTAGTACTACGCATCGGATTCAAATCGCGAACGCAACTCAGGGAGTTGGCGGTACCGCAGATTAATGGTCAGGGGTATACCGTCCAAAAGTTAAGCGAAGGCGAAAAGAATTTGGAGACGATCGATGGTCAAAGCTATGTCGTTTTCACGTACAAGACTGCGATTTCCGCAGCGCGACCCGGCGATTTTCAGATTGGTCCCGTCGAAGAGAAAGCAAATGTGCTCGTTACACGACGCAGCCCGGGGGTGCGGCGCAGACCGTTTGATCCCTTTAATGGCGAAGATCCCTTTTCCGATCCGTTCTTTAGCATGCCCTTTGCAGGGCTGATGGAGCAGCATGAGATCAATATCAAGAGCGACCCGGTTCCGTTGGAGGTAAAGCCGTTGCCAGCGGGGGCGCCGGCAAGTTTTTCAGGCGCGATCGGTAGTTTTACGATGACGGCAGAAGCGAATCCAAAGCGGGTGCAGGTGGGTGATCCGATCACGATCAAAGCGGCAATCGCGGGCCGCGGAAACTTTGATCGCATGAACGCTCCAGAATTGAGCGACGAGCGCGGTTGGCATAAATATCCGCCGTCATCGAATTTCAAACAAGATGATGACGTCGGGATCAGCGGTACAAAATCGTTTGAGCTAGTGGTATCGCCTAACGAGAAGTTGGCAACTATTCCGCCGCTAGTCTTTAGCTACTTTGATCCAGCGAAAGACCGGTATATCACGTTACAGAGCGACGCGATGCCGATCACGGTGGAAGGTAACGCGCAATCAGCACCGTCGGTGGCTGGGGCCGCGACCGGAGCAGCCGCGGCGTCGAATCTGGCCGGCACACAGAAGCCACAGGACATATTGCATCAAATTAGCGAGCCCGGAAACATCGTGGACACGTTCGCGCCCCTTTACGCCCGGCCTGGCTTTTGGTTGGCGCAACTTTTTCCGCTCACGCTCGTGCTGGGACTGCTGGGTTGGAAAGTCCGAAATGTCCGGGCCTCCAACCGCGCCGCGTTGCGTGCGGCCCGATTGCAACACGAAAAGGACGAGCTTTTGCGAAAATTGCGACGAAACCGACTCGCGCCGCGCGACTATTTCTCAGACGCCTCGCGTGTCGTGCAACTAAAGACGGCGCTCAAGGAAAATAATATCGAACCGGCAACAGTGGACGCCGAAACAGCCGCGCGCGTTTTCAGTTTGGACCCAGAACAGAGCGAACGGATGCGACGATTGTTCGCGAAAAGTGACGAGCTGCGTTATAGCGGCGGTGGTAGCGGGGATGGAGCGCTAACGAGTAATGGACGGCGCGAAGCCTTGGAGTTGATCGAAAGTCTGTCATGAAGGTCCCGGCCATATTTCCCGGCGCCGCTTGGAGAGCGTTCCTTTTCGGTCTTCTTGTTCTTTCTCCAGCAGTAAATGCCGCGACAAACGATGACTTGTTTGCGAAAGCAAACACCGAATTTAACGCGGGAAATTTTAAGGCGGCAATCACAGACTACGGCGCGGTCGTCCAGTCGGGCGAGTGGAGCGCAAATTTGTTCTATAACCTGGGCAATGCCTATTTCCGCGACAGCGATTTCGGGCGCGCAATCTTGAATTATGAGCGGGCGTTGCAGTTGGATCGCAACCATCCGGAGGCCGACGCGAATCTGCGAATTGCGCGAGACCAAACCCACGCGCTGGAACTGGCCCCAACGCCGTTGGAAAAGTACTTAAATTTCGCCGGCGCGAAATCATTCGCGATCCTGGCGGCAATTTTGTTCTGGGGAACGATCATTCTCTTGATTCTTCGCCGGCGAAAAGTCTTATGGATGACAATTGGTTTGCTTTTGACGGCGAGTTGCGGCTTGGCCGCATACAAATTGGAAAGCGGCACGCGCGGGCAGGACGTTGCAATCGTAGTGGAAGGGAACGTCGAGGCCAGAGTTGCGACGGCCGATAGTGCCAAGAGCGTTCTCGCGTTGCCGCCGGGAAGTGAAGTTGTGATTTTACAAGAACGCGGCGACTGGAGTTACGCGGCGCTGCCAAATGATTTGCGCGGCTGGATCTCGACCAAGGCGGTGGAGAAGGTGCGATTGTAGGTCCGAGCCGGACTGGCATTAGAGACCGGCCTTCCTGAATTGCGTAAGTGCTCGTGGGACTTCGCGCTCGCAGAGATCGTCTCTTTTTCGTTTTTCTGTCGCGAGTCATCGCCCCCAACTAACTTCGCGTTGCGCAGCGGAATCCCTCGACTTCGCTGGGGATGACCGCGTTATGAAGTCGGCGGTTGAGAAGGGAGCAAATGCCGACATCTTGGAAATTGTGAAAGCGGAGTGGGATGTCGGAACAAGTAAGAAGGCGTTCCAAATCAATCTCGATCCCGAGCGTTACGGCACGTTTGCCGAAATCGGGGCCGGGCAGGAGGTGGCGCGCCGCTTTTTTTACGTTGGCGGCGCTTCGGGCACGATTGCGAAAACGATGTCCGCCTATGACATGACATTCAGCGACGCGATTTACGGGCCGACCGATCGCTACGTCAGTCGCGTTCGCCTGTGCACGATGCTCGACCATGAGTACAAACTGTTGATC
>QHPU01000115.1 GCA_003219175.1 Verrucomicrobiota bacterium
CAGGAAGCGGCTAATCTCACCCGCGAAGGAATCGAGGCGTCGAAAGCGAAAGATTGGGACAAAGCCATCACCGCTTTCAGAAGAGCGGCGCAGCTGGACCAGCACTATGCCCCCAATCTGGCTTCGGCGTTGCAGCAGCGCGCTACCGTTTACGTGAGCCAGAAGAAATTTCAGGAAGCGATTGCCGATTGTTCCGAGGCTTTGAAAATAAAATCAGACGAAGCCGATATCTATGAGCGACGTGCTTATGCCGAGATGCAATTGAAGGATTACGACAAGGCACTGAACGATTACAACCAGGCGATCAAGCTCAGCCCGCAGGAAGCGAAGTATTATCAGGTCCGCGCGCTCATTTACCAGAACAAGGGCAACTTTAAAGCCGCGCTGGCCGATACCGAGAAAACGCTCCAACTCGATCCGAGTAATGCGGACGCGCAATCGCGGAAAAGATTTCTGGATGCGAAATTGCACGGGGCGCCGACGCCGGTGCCAATGCCATCCGGCCCGATTCGCAATCCAAACGTGCCGCCGGCGGCAGCCGGCGCCGGAACGCCAGCACCGGGCAAGCAGTAACGAATTCGGCGGTCATAGACCGCCGCTACAGCAATTAGCGCCAATGACGCGGAATCACTCCGCTATCCGTGCCTCTTCTCTATTAAAAGAAGATTAAAAGGAAATGGACGAGCTACTTCTCCGGGACGTCACTTCCGTTCCGCGAAGCTTCTCCGGCCACGGGGTGGGGCAGGAACCGCCGTTTGCGCCGGTTCGCCGGTAACGGTGACAACGTCATCGTAATGTTTCGGCCCGCCAGCTTCGGCTCCATTTCCACCTGCGACATCCCGGCCAGATCGCTCTTCACTTTCGCCATCAATTGCATCCCAAATTCCTGATGCGCCATTTCGCGCCCCCGAAATTGCAATTGCACCCGCACCTTGTTGCCACGATCGAGAAATTCTTCGCCGTGCCGAATCTTTGTCAGGTAATCATGCTCATCGATGTTTACCCGAAACTTGATTTCCTTCAGCTTCGCCGCCGGCGACGATTTGCGATCCTTGTCCTGTTTCGCAACATCGTAACGGTACTTCCCGAAATCGATAATCTTGCACACCGGCGGATTTGCCGTTGCCGCGACTTCAACAAGATCCAGCTCCAGACTTTGCGCTTTGCGCAAGGCGTCGGACAACTTCATGACGCCGAGTTGTTCTCCAGTCGATCCCATGATCACCCGCACTTCACGGGCGCGAATTCGACCATTTACACGAACTTGTAGTTGCAGAATTTAGACTCCTTTCGGCGAAACGAGAGTGCTGCGCATCGCCGTGGTTTCATTTTCGCAGTTCCGCCATCGCTTGGACACGACGGCAGAGCACTCGACATCGATGCAGCTGCGAAGACGGCATCGACGGGCCCGCAATTCCGCGAGCCGGGGGAAAGTTGTAGCCACAATGGAACAGTCGCAAGGTGATTCTATTCAGCAGGTGCCGCGCCGAAATGAGCGGCATGAGCGGCGTAGCCGGTAGCGTCGTCAATCATTGAATCCAAAGTGGCAGCAATCGGTTCTAACTTTATCACACCCGAGAAGATTGCGCGATCCCCAATTTCAGTATCAATCAGAAAGGTAGGCCGTTGGCTTACCTTCAACTCCTGCCATTCCACTGTGCTCTGACGTATTCGTTTTTCGATTTCCGGCGAACGCGCCCGCTCTTCCAGTTTGGCTTTATCCAAGCCGGAGGCGTGGGCTCCCACTTCCGCTGCCACTTCGATATCGCGAATAGCCTTGGATCCCTCGCGCAGGATCGAGTGGGAAAGAGCCAGACGCACCGTGTCATCTTTAATCCCAAGATCACGCGCTGCTTCCGCCACCAGATTGGCCGCCAGATATTCGGGTAATACCGGTTCGTACGAATCGCTCCGCAACATGAAAGGCGAGCGATTCATCAATCCGCTGCGCCGGTAATACCATTCCTCTTGTTGGCGCGATTTCGGCAGCCCCGCCGGATCCATCAGCGCAATTTTCCAGTCGAACTCCACCCGATCGGCATACCGACGTTTTAGTTCCGCCCAAGTCGGCTGCGACCAGAAACACCACGACGATATCACGTCCAGATAATTCGTAATCGAAATGCGCATCACCCAAAATCTCGGCAAAAATCGCCCGGCGCAAAGCAACTTTCGCGTGACATCATAGCACAGGCATCTTGTGCGTTTATCTCCTGCTCCTGCTCTTGCTCTTGCTCGCTCTGACCTCCTCCTCTTTAACGCTTTAGCGCTTTAACCCCTCAACGTCTTCCCCCTTCGCGGTTCGCCTTCCTCATTGGGCGTTGGACGTTGATCGTTGAGTGTTTGCCTCTAGCTGCCTCGCTTCAACGCTTCAACGCTTCAACCCTTCACCCCTTTAACCCTTCAACGCTCTCCGCTCTTTGCCTCATTCATTCGGCGTTCGGCGTTGGACGTTCGGTGTTCGGCGTTTCTTTTCCCCTTTTTTAACTTTGTAACCGTTTTAACTCTTTTACCTTCATGGCGCTTTAGCGCCCATGGAGCTCAATCACGTCCTCCTGTTCACCGCCGTCGCGACATCAGCGTTGATCTTGCTCCAGGCTCTTCAACCCCAAACTCCAGGCGCTCGCGCCCGAGCCGGCATCGTCCTGATCGCGTCCGCTCTTTCCTGGCTGTTGGCCCGATCAATTGCCGGCTGGCTCTCTGCGATCGTCTGGTGCGCGCTTTTGGTGGTGCCAGCATTCCTCAGACGTCGCGTCCAGGCTGCACGTTTCACGCATCATCAAAGCCGGAGGCCGACTGTCACCCCGTCGCCGGTCGTTCTCACATTGATCATCATCAACATCGCCGTATTCATTCTCGAACTCCTCGCCGGCGGCTCAACCAACGAGCTGACTCTACATCGCCTCGGCGAGCTCGATACCAGCTCGGTGATCTATCGACATCAATACTGGCGCCTTTTGGCTGCTCTCTTTCTCCATTATGGACCGATTCACATCTTCTTTAATCTCTTTGCGCTTCTGCTTCTCGGTCCACCGCTGGAACGACAAATCGGCGGCCTACTTTTCTTCGTTTGCTACGCGGTATCGGGCCTCGGATCGAGCATTGCGGTCGTCTTATTAACGAGACTAAGACTGCTCGATCCCGTGCAACTTGTCGGCGCCTCCGGCTGTATCATGGGCGTGGTCGGAACCTGGACCGGCTTTCTTCTTCGCCACCGTCACCTTCCCCTCGCTCGACAACGTTTGCGCAACATCTTCATCATCGTCCTTCTCCAATTGGCCTTCGATGTCATTACTCCGCAAGTTAGTATGTCCGCTCACCTCGGCGGTCTCCTCACCGGCTTCCTCCTCGGCCTCATCATTCCTCCCAAACCCTCCTGCCTCCCTGCAACCGCGCGCTTCCGATTTTAGATTCTGTCACCATTCGGCGTTCGATGTTCGACGTTCAGTGTTCGGTGTTTGCCTTTGCTCTCCGCTTTGACGCTTCAACGCTTTAACTCTTCAACTCTTCGCCGCTCGGACCGCAATTTGCTGCTTTCCCGTTTCATGACAAAATCGCGATGTTGGCCCTTTTCCCGCCATGCCAAACTTTCACTCCTATAATATAGTACCAACCCTCCCCGCTGCCCTCGAGCCCCTCCGCGAAGTCAGCTCCAATGTCTGGTGGACGTGGGAGCCTTCCGCCCGTCGCCTCTTCCGTCATCTCGACCCTGAGCTTTGGAACCGGACCAATCACAACCCCGTGCGCATGCTCCAGCTCTCCCGCCAGGCCCGGCTGGAAGAACTCGCCACCGACAAAACTTTTCTCCGCGAACTCAAACTGGTTTACGACGCTTTCCAAAAATATCTCGCCCGCAACGATACCTACGGGAAAACCGGCGCCGGCGCGGCCCTGCAAAAACCGGTCGCCTATTTCTCGGCCGAATTCGGGTTCCACGAATCAATTCCGAACTATTCCGGCGGTCTCGGCATTCTCTCCGGTGACCATTGCAAATCTGCCAGCGACCTTGACCTCAATTTCGTCGCCATCGGGCTCCTTTATCGCCACGGATATTTCCGACAGGAAATCGACAAGGACGGTGTCCAGCATGCCGTCAGTTTAAATCAAAATTTCCATCACCTGCCGATCCGCGAAGTCCGCAAAGACGACCGCGCGTTGCTGGTCGCTGTCCGTATTCTCGATCGCGACGTTTACGCGCGACTTTGGGAGCTCCATGTCGGCCGGGTGAAACTTTACCTGCTCGACACCGACATTCCGGAAAACAACGCCGAAGATCGGCTTATCACGGCCGAGCTCTACGGCGGCGACCTCGAAATGCGAATGCGCCAGGAAATCGTGCTCGGGATTGGCGGCGTCAACGCGCTCAACGTCCTCGGGATTGAGCCGGAAGTCTTTCACATGAACGAAGGACATTCCGCCTTCCTTGGGCTCGAGCGAATTCGTCGGCTGGTGGCGGAGAAGAAGCTGGATTTCTATGCCGCACTTCAAGTGGCCGCTTCGGCAAATGTTTTCACCACTCACACTCCGGTGCCGGCAGGAAACGATTCGTTCCCACGCGACATGATGCGGAAATATTTCGGCAGTTTCACTACTGAAGTCGGATTGCCGTTCGACGAATTTTTCTCCTTCGGCCAAACTCGTGTCAACGCCACCGATCCATTTAGCATGACGATTCTGGCGCTGCGATTGAGCCGGCATTCCAACGGCGTGAGCAAACTCCACGGCGAAGTCAGCCGCGGCCTGTGGAAAGACGTTTGGACCGGGGTGCCCGAACACGAGGTCCCGATCACCAGCGTAACTAACGGGATTCATACCAAGACCTGGCTGGCTCCAGAATTTCTCGAGCTCTACAACAAGTATCTCGGTGATTGGGAAGAGAATCTGACAAACGGGGATTTCTGGCGCCGGGTCATCGATATTCCGGATGCTGTTCTCTGGGATGCGCACCAGAAGTTAAAGTTGCGCCTGGTGACGTTCGTGCGCGATCGGGTCAAAGCGCAACGTGAACGCATGGGCGAATCGCCCGAGTCCATTCGTGCCGCCAACCGCATTCTCGATCCGGAGATTCTCACCATCGGTTTCGCCCGGCGTTTCGCCACCTACAAACGCGGCGAGCTGCTGTTCACCGACAAGGATCGCCTCCACAAATTGCTGAACGATTCCACCCGACCGGTGCAATTCATTTTCGCCGGCAAAGCGCATCCGCGGGACGAAGGCGGCAAATCGCTCATCCAGGAAGTCTACAAGTTTTCTCGCGAATCCGGGTTCCACAATCGCATCGTCTTCGTCGAGGACTACGACACCTACATCGCGCGGCGGCTAACCCAGGGCGTCGATTTGTGGCTAAATAATCCGCTGCGTCCGTTGGAAGCGAGCGGCACCAGCGGAATGAAGGCGCCGCCGAACGGGGGGCTCAACCTCAGCGTGCTCGATGGCTGGTGGGGCGAGGGTTTCAATGGAAACAACGGCTGGGCCATCGGTGCCGAGATCAAAAGCGGTACCATCGAATTCCAAAATGAAGTCGATGCTGCCAGTCTCTATCAATTGCTCGAGAACCAGATCATCCCGCTGTATTACGCCAAGCCCGACGGCAAACTTCCGCTCGCCTGGCTTCAGTTGATGCGCGAATCCATCCGCAGCGTTACGCCGGAGTTCAATACCCATCGCATGGTCAAGGAATACACCGAACGGCTTTATGTTCCGGCAGCACAAGCTTATCGGGAGTTTTCGCAAAACGATTGCACTGCGGCCAGCGATTTGAGCCAGTGGAAAACGCGTATCCGTAAAGACTGGCCGCAGGTGAAAATTGATGAGGTCGAGGTCGGCAACAAAGACCGTCAAAACATTCCAGTCGGCGAATCGTTAGAAGTCAGCGCGCGGGTTCATCTCGGTGCAGTCGATCCGCAACATGTAAAGGTTGAAGCTTATCATGGCGAGGCCGACAACGGCGGGATCAAAAATCCGGCGATAACGACGCTGTTACGGGTTTAGCATCCGTGTCCTTCCGACTCATCCGCACCTACAACAAGACCACGAACTGCGTTTGATCACCTGGTCGTAGGTAGGGGCGATTGACCCCAATCGCCTGCTCTTCGAGCCAGGTGCTGTAGAGGCGCTTGTGCCAAGCGCCTGCGGCTTGTCCGACTTCGGAACTCAAGTCCCTGCCCCCACCTCCCTCCGCTTCAACCCGTCAACCCTTCAACCCTTCAACGCTTTAACTGCTCCCTGTCCCTCAACCCTCAACTGTTTCGGCTTCTGGCCAAAATCTCCTTCCCCCGCCGCTGCCCGTTTACTACCATTTCCATAGTGCGATGCGCGCGAAACAAACGCCAAATCGACCACGGGCGGTAGCTTACCCTCAAAATGTCGGGGAAAGCTCAGCTCACATCCATCGGACTACGCACCCCGATCCCAGGTCGACTCAACACATGGGTATAAATCATGGTCGTGCTCACATCCTTGTGACCTAACAACTCCTGGACAGTCCGGATATCGTACCCGTTCTCCAGCAAATGCGTCGCAAACGAATGCCGCAGCGTATGACACGTCGCCGGTTTTGAAATGCCCGATGCCCGCACCGCCTTTTTTACTGCTACCTGCAAAACGTTTTCGTCCACATGGTGGCGGCGCGTGACAGATTGGCCCTTCTTAGATTCACTGCGCGGATCTCGCGAGATCCGCGAGGAGGGAAAGACAAACTGCCAGACCCATTCCAGCGACGCGTTGGGGTACTTCCTTTCCAAGGCGTAAGGCAAATATACGCTTCCGTATCCGGCCTCCAGATCTTCTTCGTGTTGTGCCTTGACCTTTCTCAGATGCCGCTCCAGTGGCTCGGCCAAGTTCACCGGCAACATCGTCACCCGGTCCTTGGCGCCCTTGCCGTCGCGCACGGTGATCCGCGCGTAACCAAAATCGACATCTTTGACCCGTAACCGCACGCATTCCATCAACCGCAAGCCGCTCCCGTAGAGGAGGCCGGCCATCAGCCGGGGCATCCCCTGTAAATGTGCGAACACTTTGTCCACTTCGTCCTTGGTGAGGACAACCGGCTGTCGAACTGGCCTCTTAGCCCGCTCCACGTTTTCCAGCCATTCGATCTTCTGATTGAGCACCTCTCTATATAGGAAAAGCAACGCGCTCAGGGCTTGGTTCTGGGTCGCAGCTGCTACCTTCCCGTTCGTTGCCAGATCCGTAAGAAACTCGGTCACCTCTTCAGCGCCCATTTCGCTGGGGTGCCGCAGATTATGAAATCGGATAAGCCGTTCAGTCCAATCGCAGTACGATCGCTCAGTGCGGATGCTATAATGCTTAAGCCGCATTGCGTCCCGGGTCTGATCGAGGAGCTTTTTCGGCTTGCTTGGCGAAAGGCCGGGCACTAGAGGTCTTTGCGACATGAAAAGGCTTTTATCTGCTGCCGACTCCGA
>QHPU01000129.1 GCA_003219175.1 Verrucomicrobiota bacterium
GCAGCCGCGGGCTGGCAGCCCGCGCTCCCCAGGACCGCGGAATCTCCGCGCTCCTCCCAAAAAACGAGCGCTACTCTTGTGCTACTTTCGCTCCGCCCGCATAGTTGCCGCGCTTCATGGGTATTGAGCATACGCGCAATTTCTGCATCATCGCGCATATCGATCACGGCAAAACCACCTTGTCGGATCGATTGCTCGAGCGCACCGGCACGATCCACGAACGCGAAAAACAGGATCAGCTCCTCGATTCCATGGATCTGGAACGGGAACGCGGAATCACGATTAAAGCGCACCCGGTTACCATGCGATACACTGCGAAGTCGGGCGAAAAATACCGCCTCAACCTCCTCGACACGCCTGGACACGTCGATTTTGCGTATGAAGTTTCGCGCTCGCTCGCGGCCTGCGAGGGGGCGCTCTTACTGATTGACGCTGCCCAAGGGGTCGAAGCGCAAACGGTCGCGAACATTCATCTCGCGCACAAACAAGGCCTGACCATCGTGCCGGTGATTAATAAGATCGATCTGGCCAACTCCGACATTCCTTCCGTTAATAGGCAGTTGGAAGAAATTCTGGCTATCCCAGCCGAGGAGGCGCTTCACGCCAGCGCGAAAATGGGAATCGGAATCGAGGAGATTCTTGAGGCAATCGTCACACGCATTCCGTCACCCCAAAAACCGTTAGACGAAACGCTGCGTGCGCTGGTGTTCGATTCCGTCTTCGATGTTTACCGCGGAGTAGTCGGTTACGTGCGTGTTGTTTCCGGGAAAATGGAACCATCCCAGGCGATCAAGTTAATGAGTAATGACGCGCGTCACGAGATTAAGGAAGTAGGCGTCTTCACGCCGAAGATGTATCTGCAACCGCGGTTAAACGCTGGCGACGTCGGCTACTTCATCGCCAACATCAAATCAACCGCTGACATGAAGATCGGCGACACTATTACGGATCAGCGCAATTCCGCGCGCGAGCCGTTGCCGGGGTTTCAGGAAATTCATCCCATGGTCTTCAGCGGGATTTATCCGATCAACACCGGCGACTTTGAGCATTTGAAAACAGCCATCGGCAAGCTGCGATTGAACGATTCAGCGTTCATTTACGCGCCGGAAAGTTCGGTCGCGCTCGGATTCGGATTTCGTTGCGGTTTTCTCGGGCTTTTGCACATGGAAATCATCCAGGAACGATTACGCCGGGAATACAACATGGACATTATCGCGACGAGTCCGAGCGTCGTTTACGAAGTCGAAACCACTCGGGGCGAGACGGTGCCGATCGATAACCCGGCGCATTTGCCCGATCCGAGTTTGATCAGGGAAATTCGAGAGCCGATTGTAAAGGCTTATGTGCTTTGTCCTAACGAGAATATTGGCGACATCCTCCAGCTCATTTTGGAAAAGCGCGGGCAGATGGATCACACCGAGACGCTCGATGCGCGGCGCGTAATGTTGCACTGCGAATTGCCGCTTAACGAAATTTTGGTCGATTTTAACGATAAAATTAAATCGATCACGCGCGGTTACGGCTCGATGGATTACGAGCATGCCGGTTATCGGCCGGCAAAACTGGTCAAGCTCGACTTGCTGGTTAACGGCGAGCCCGTCGATGCCTTTTCAACAATTGTGCACAAAGACCGGGCCGAGGGCAGGGGACGACAATTGGCGGCGAAGCTGAAGGAAGTGATCCCTCGCCAACTTTATCAGGTAGCGATCCAGGCGGCGATCGGCGGCAAAATTATCGCGCGCGAAAGTGTTTCGGCATTACGCAAGAACGTGACCGCGAAATGTTACGGCGGCGATATCACGCGAAAACGCAAGCTGCTGGAGAAGCAGAAAGAAGGAAAAAAGCGGATGAAAAGCATCGGCCGCATCAACATTCCGCAGGAAGCTTTTATCGAGGTGTTGAAGGCGCAGTAACACAACTGTCGTGTCGAGTGGAAATGCGCCAGTTCCACTCGGCCTCGAGACATCTTTAACATTCAAATGACGAACGATGGATGACGGACGAAAGCCCGAATGACAAGGCTCCTCCCCCTGTGCCATGTCGAGCGAAAAGTCGAGACATCTCTCAACCTTTTAAATGCAAAGGGGTAAGGTTCCTGGGTCCGAGCGGACTGACATATTTGTGTTGCTTCGGTACGGCACTGGCGCGCTGTGCGCGGGTGAGCGACTTGAAAGTGGCCGTTCCCAGTCAGGCCTCGGTGCGCGAAGGCGCCGTTCCTTGAGCTTGCGCGGGAGCAAGAAAGACTGCCGCGCAAAGAAAGAGAAAAATACCCGCTGCGCCGGTCCATTCCCAGTACCCCAGATGCCACAAGACGGAATGGCGTAAGGTGTGGCGGATTGGTTCCGCCCACGATGGTTCCAGCTGCGTTAACAGCAGTAATGTTTCACTTCCAAACAATCCAATTAGCGGTCCTGCCGTGACGAGCAACCAGCTCCAAAACAACCATGCCGCCGCCGAGTTTTGAGCGCGGACTTTCGACGCGCACCAGCACCCGCATAACATGCTGATTGCAAAAAATCCGGCGGAGGAATGGCCGAGAAATTCATGTAGCCGCTGAATTCCCAAGGTCTTGTGCGTGTGTTGCGGGAAAACAACACATGCGCAAATCAAAGCGATAATCCCGAGGACGAAGGCAGTGGCGGTCACCTTTGCCATGCGCGGCGCGATCATTCCGAGGGAATGCCGCAAATATCCGGCGAAAGGCAGCATTAACGCGCCGCTTAAGCCCAAACCGAGGGCGGCGATCCAGTAGCAATCAGGATTATCCCGGGGCGAAAGCAAGTTGGAGATAACCCGGTAGCGCCAGTCATAATTTTGCGGGAACATCGAAGCGCTCAGGGTCAATGTCCCGAAGAAGGACAGAAAAATGAGGGCCAGCAAAACCGCTAAGGTTGATTTTCGATATACCATCTAACCGAGAAAAGTCGCATCCGGCACGAATGCTTGCAATCAGCGGTCCCTGATTCGGGATTTGCAAACGGTCCTGATCGAGTAGCTTTCGCCGCATGTTTCGATCGCGCTCCCTCAAACATGCCCGGCTGCTCGTTCGTCATGCTGAAAAGCTGCTGCGCTATCGATGCGATGTTCTAAGTGAGACCACATTGGCTGAGATTCGTCAGCAAATTCAGGCCTTGGAGAACGCGATCAGGCAACGAGATTTACCGGCGGTGAGAGAGAATTCCGAGCGCCTCGACGCGATGGTGGCGGAACATTCTCCCGCTCATCGCGAAGCCGGTTGGCGGGAAAACTGTGAAGTCATTCTCGTTGCCATCGTAGTGGCGGTGGGAGTGCGATCCTATTTCATCCAGCCGTTTAAAATTCCAACGGGGTCAATGCAGCCCACGCTTAACGGAATCATCGGCCATCCTTCTACGGCGCCGGGTCCCAATATCTTACAGCAGATCGCCGAATTCTTCGTTCTCGGCCGTAACTACATCAACGTGGTCGCGCCCGAAGACGAGACTGTCCGGGAAGTCGTAGAACAAAAGTATCTTTTCTTCTTTACCTGGTCGCGCATCATCACTGACCGTGGGATGCATCGGGTCTACGCTCCGGAGGCGACCCTGGCGCACGATTTCCAGGTGACAACCGGTGCGCGTTACAAACGCGGCCAGGTGATCGCGCGCGGCTACATTGATACCGGTGATCAGGTTTTCGTGGACAAATTCAGCTATAATTTTGTCCGACCGCATCGGGCCGACGTTTTTGTTTTTCGGACCAAGCATATCCCGATGATTCCGGAGGATCCGCAGACGGGTGCGCCTTATTTTATCAAGCGCCTGGGCGGTTTGCCCGGAGATACACTTCGCATCGATCCGCCGCACCTTTTTATTAACGGTGAGCAACCAAAGGAGTTCGGCTTTGAGCGAGTCATACAAGCCAAGCCACCGTATCGTGGTTATACCGTGGGCCGGCAATATCTTTCCAAAGCAACGCAATCTTTCACGGTTCCTCCACGCAGTTACTTTGCTCTCGGCGACAATAGTTACTTCAGTTTTGACAGCCGTTACTGGGGACCGGTGCCCGAGGAGAACCTGGTTGGTCGCGGGCTGTGGGTCTACTGGCCGTTCAACCAGCACTGGGGACTCATTCGCTAAAGTGAATGGTGACCCGTGATTGGTTAACGGTCTGCGCTATGACCGTTTGCTATTCACTGATCACTATTCACAACTGCGCTTGTCCTTTCTGAAATCATGCAACTCACGGCGCGTATCTATGCCGTCGCAGGACTCATCATTGGCTACGTCCTGGTGATGCTGGCAAACCCCGTTCGGCTGGCGTTGCGGGACGGGTTTCGCTGTCTTGCTCGCTATGAACGCGTCTGGCTCACCTTTGCTCTGCTGGGGTTTGCCTACTTTGTTTTCCAATTCGTCACCTTTAGCTCACTCCCGAGCGCGTCTGAAATCAATTTCGCGGAGATCATTTCCGTTTCCAACTGGAACTGGCCGCCGCTCTCTGACGTCTGGCGAGATGTTCCGCTACCAACCCTGGAAGGAGTGGCCGGCATCTTCGATAACGCCACCACTACTTATCCGCTCTCTGCTCTGGCGGCTATCCTATTTCTCGTTAACTGGCGCGGTTTGCATCTTACCTTATGGCGGGCTTTGGTCAAACTTTACCGATGGTGGTTCATTCCAATCTATCTCGTACTTCTCATTAGTACTTTGGCCGCACTCCTCAAGCCACTCGTCTATTGGCGGCTGCCGAGTTGGAATAACGAAGTCTCTACCGCGCACCTCCTGAAAATTTCCGCCTCCATCGATGCCCTTTCGTTCATCTTCGAATATCTCGCAGGCGTTTATATTCAGGTTTACCTGATCACAGTCTGTCTCAGCTGGATCAAAGGATTGACCTTTCGCGAGAGCGCTCTCTTCGCTTTTGCCGCGCGCAGGTTCAGTTATGTTTTGGAATGGGCCGGGATCGTGGTTCTGGTTAGCATGCTGGTTCTGCGACTCCCCATGCTGCTCGCGTATTTTATCAGTGTGCCCGATGTGCTTGACTATCTGCCGCTCCAGCGCGTGTTCATGAGCGGATTTATTCTGGCGTTTTGTTCGGTGCAGATCTCCCTCGTCCTGCATAATGAAACATTACGGGAAGCTTTTCGGGCGCACCGCCAATTGATCCGGCGCGATTTTCGGCGCCTGGCCTGGTTCTGTCTGATTTGCGCGCTTAATTTTTCTTTGATTCTTGTCATCGACGCGATCATGCGCAGTGCCATTGCCGATCGCACCGTTGTCATGATGGTTTGGAAATCGATTTTTGTTTTCTTGCGCGCGCTGGTGACCGGCTGGTTGCTGGCCTCATGGGTCGTGCTCTTTCGTCAGTGCGAGACGGGCCGAATCGCACAGGAGAACTGGATTCGTTACTAACGGCGATGAAAACAAGCGATGGCGCGGCAGAAATCACGCGCGCGAGCAAATCTAATCTTGCCTTTGCTTTTATCGCAATGAGCGGAGCGCGCCGCCGCGACATCACAACCTTCTATGCTTTTTGCCGGGTGATCGACGATATCGCGGATGATAATCAGCGCGCTCCGGAAACGAAACGCCGCGAGCTGGCGCTATGGCGACAGTCCTTGAGCGGTAAAGCGGCGGGGGAGCCGGCGCTGGCGAAACCAGTGCGCGATCTGATGTCGCGCTACCCCATCACCCCGGGGATGCTGGAGGAAATCATCACAGGCGTCGAGATGGACATCGATCTTCGCCACTATGCCACGTGGGAGGAACTGCGCGTTTACTGCCATCGGGTCGCGTGTGCGGTCGGGTTGGTGAGCATCGAAATTTTCGGGTACAGGAATCCCACATGCCGCGAGTACGCTATCGCCCTCGGCTTGGCCCTGCAGGTGACGAATATCATTCGCGACGTCGCCAGGGATCTGAGAGCCGATCGCATTTATTTGCCGGGTGAGGATCTGGCGCGATTTGATTACACGGAAGAGGATTTGCGCAACGGCCTAACCGATATGCGGTTTATTCAGTTGATGAATTTCGAGGCGGGCCGGGCGGAAAAATTTTTCGCGGAATCGACCAGGTTGCTTCCGCGGGAAGACCGTCGTTCGATGCTTCCGGCCGAGATTATGCACTCGATTTATCAGGCATTGCTCCGGCGCATGAAGCTGGACAATTTCCGCATGTTTGAAAAAGATTACCGATTGAGTAAAACAGAGAAAGCCGGGCGGGCGGCGGCGCAGCTGCTTAAGATTTTTTGAGTGTGGCGAGCCAATATCCTCTCGGCTTCGATTACGAAACCTTATTAATAATGATCATGAAGAGAAAACTTTTCATTCTTATCTCGGGTGTCGCTCTGAGTTCTTTCATTCTCGGTTCTTGTGAAAGCCCTACCGGCGCGGGTGCGGGTTACGGCGCAGCCGCGGGGGCGATTATTGGCGGAGCCGCTACGGGCCATGCGCGGGGGGCTGCGATCGGAGCAGCCGCTGGCGCTGCCACTGGTGCACTTATTGGGCATGCCGTTCAGGTAGAACGAGAGAGTCGGTGTGGACCGCCGCCGCCGGGGGGCTGGCCCTTCGCGCGTTACACTAACACGCCGGGGGTATTTAGAAGTCCATACAGCGGTCGGAGATACGACCTTTCTGGCGTCCCGCCTGGGCAATTAACGCGCGACGTCGATACCGGACAATGTTTCCGGCGGCCATACCGCGACTGATTAGGCGGCCAAATACCGTTCCGGTTTGGACGTTTCGGCGTTCTGCTCAGCCCTTTTGTGCGCTTGACGCGACTTGGGTCGGCAAATGACGAACGACCAATGACGGATGACGAATTAATGTCAAATGACGAAGCACGAATGATCTACGCTGCCTCCATCGTCATTCGTCATTTTTGCAAAGGTGCAGCAGGTCTCGAAACGTTCGTCATCATCCTTTCCGCAGTGAGTCAACAATAGCCTTCACCCGCTCTTCCATCTTAAGCAACTCTGGCCAGAAGCGGTGATAATTTTCGCTCGGCAGTTTGCGGGTTGCATCGATCCCCATGTGCGATCCGATGTTCTGCTCGGTCGGCGCGTGGTCGAGTGAGTCGCTTGGATTGCGAATAATGGTGCTGTCGCGCTCGGGATCGGTATTGGCACATAAATACTAACGAAAACTAGATTGTGGAATACGCCCTCCGGCGGCAATGTCATGTCCACAATTTCAGGAAAGTTCATTTTAAATACCGGCAAAAAAATTCGAACCGTGGCGTCGCCCATGTAAAAATCTTCCATCGGCGGAGGACCGACAATCGTCGTCGGGTAAACCGCATCCTTTCGATGGGTGATCGCTGTCAGATGAAAGACCGGGTAATCCTCAACCGCAGTGTAGAATCCAGTATGATCGCCGAAAGGGCCTTCCGGTCGCATTTCCCCCGGCTGCACAAATCCCTCCAGCACGAAATCGGCATCGGCCGGAACTTCGACATCGACAGTTTTGCACTTCACCAACTCGACCGATTTTTTGCGCAGGAATCCGGCGAACAAGATTTCGTCGAGCCCATCGGGTAAAGGGGCGGTGGCGGCAAAAGTAAGGGCGGGATCACCGCCCAGCGTGACCGCGACCGGCATGCGTTCGCCTCGCTCATAGTAAACCTTGCCGTGACGCGCTCCGACCTTGTGCACCTGCCAGTGCATGGCCGTGGTGCGATCATCAAAGACCTGCATCCGATACATCCCGACATTTCGCGCGTCGGTTTCGGGGTCGCGCGTGTGCACGTTGGGAAAGGTGATAAACCGACCGCCGTCCTTCGGCCAGCACTTCAGGATGGGAAGGTCAAACAGGCTTAACTCCGTCGAGGTTCGGTGTTCGGTCCCACCCGGCTTGGAATTGTTCGGTATTCGGTGTTGATCCAATATCTGAACCACTTCCTGGCACGGGCCGCTGCTGATCCTCTTCGGACGCGCGTGCAGCAAATGGATTCCCTGTTTCAAAAGCGCGAAGCCTTCCCGCAAATCAGTCGGCGGTTTTGCTTTCAGGATTAATTGAATTTCCTGCGCCAAATCTCCCACGTCATTGACGCCGAGTGCCAGCGCGATGCGTTTGCGCGAGCCCATGGTGTTGATCGCCACTGGAAACTCAGACGTCCGACCGTCGATAACCGGATGCTCAAAGAGCAATGCCTTTCCACCGGCGCTCGAGTGCTTCGAGAAAATGCTGGAACGACCGAAACGCCATGGCCGTCTAATGTGCGTTCCGATTCAAAACGGCGCAATGGCCGAAGTAATCGCTCAGCCGTAGCCGTATCCGACCATGTGCTGGAATTCGATGACGCGGCCGTTTACGAAAGTAACGGTTTTGTATGGGTACGTCACGGTTGGCCAGTAAGAATAGTAAAAGGGATCGTAAAACGGATCGCCAAAGACGACGAAGCGATGTCCATGATGGCTGCGAAACACGCCGACACCGCCGCCCCAGAAGCCGGGATAACCCCCATAGCCCCATGGCCCATAGCCGTATGGCCCGTAACCGTAGCCGCCGTAGCCGTAGGCAGTAGTTGTGGTGAAGTAGACCCAGGTTTCAGTAGTATTGCCCCGGGCGTAGCCGTTGACCTTTTGTTCGGGACCCCCCCATGCGAGCCAGACCGCATCCCTCGACATTCCGGGCGCAATCTGGCCCTGAGCTACGAGCTGCTGTTGGCGAGCCGGCAAGCTGTGGTAGAGATCGGGATTCTTTGAGATTCGCTTTTCCGGAGTAGCGCATCCACCAAAGAAAAGTGCGCCGGCTGCAGCAGTAGTCAGCAGCGCCCATGACAAGGACCGACACTTCATCATCATATAAAAATCATACAAGGATGGATTAATGAGTCAATCGTGCCCATTCGCTTGATTGAACAGCGGCGCCGACACGAAGTTGCGCGCAGTTCAGACATCGACGCGCGTCTGCGAAAGACGAACAGCCTCTAAGGCGTTGTCCCCACTTAACGGCCTTGATCAGGATTCATCGCACCGTTAACTTGCCCTTACATGGAAGACCATTTTGGCCATCGCATTTCCTATCTGCGGGTCTCGGTAACGGACCGCTGCAATGAGCGCTGTGCCTACTGCATGCCGCAAGAGTTGCAGGAATGGTTGCCACGCCCTGAAATTCTGTCCTACGAGGAAACATTGCGGCTCATTCGCATTGCCGCCGATCTCGGCGTCACAAAGATTCGCATCACGGGAGGGGAGCCGTTGACCCGCCGCGATATCGTCGATTTCATCCGTCAGGTCCCGAGAATTCCGGGGATTCGCGACGTGGGAGTTTCGACAAACGGAACATTGTTGGCGCGGGAAATTGCTCCCAATCTCACGACTGCTGGGGCCGTGCGCGCGGTCGGTGTTCGGTCGCTAAATATTTCACTCGATACCCTGGATCGGAATGTTTACGCCCAAATCACCGGTCGCGATTTTCTTCCCGCAGTGTTCCAGGGAATTGAGGCTTCGGTCGCCGCCGGATTCGAGCAAATCAAACTGAACACGGTGTTGATGCGCGGCCGCAATGAAGACCAGATCATTCCTTTGCTTGAGTTCGCTGCCTCGCAGAATCTCATTCTGCGTTTCATTGAAATGATGCCGGTGAGCACGACCGCAGTGTTGAGCGAGCAAAATTTTCTTCCGGTTGCGGAAGCGAAACATGCGATCGAGGCGCGCTACGGCAATCTGATCCCGGAACCGACGTTCCATACGAATGGTCCAGCCACTTACTATCAAATTCCAGGACGCGAACAACGCATCGGCTTCATCGGTGCGATGACTAATCTGCACTTTTGTGATAGCTGCAATAAACTGCGCTTGACGTGTGACGGAAAACTTCGGCCATGCCTCGGCAGCTACTTGGAGTTCGACATCATAAAACCGATGCGTGACGGAGCGACGGACGATGAGTTACGGCAATTTTTCCTCGACGTCGTCGACCGGAAACCACAGCAACACGATTTTCGGGAGAACTATCAACCGAATCGTAAGATGATCGCGATCGGCGGATGAAGCATGGAGTGATGGTAATGAAGTGACGGAAGTGTGAAACGGCTTAGCCACATAGGTTCCGATGGGCGCGCGCGGATGGTAGATGTTTCAACAAAACCGCTGAGTTCGCGCACCGCCATCGCTTGCGGCAGAATCGCTCTCCAAAAACAAACGGCTGATCTAATTCGCGAAAATAAAATCGCGAAAGGTGACGTCATTGGCGTGGCCCGGATTGCGGGAATTCAAGCAGCAAAACAGACGGCTCATCTGATTCCGCTTTGCCACACCATTCCGTTGAGCGAAGTGAAATTAGAGATCGAGGTCTTGGACAATGGCGCGAAAGTCTGCTGTAGCTCACGAACGATTGCTCAAACCGGCGTCGAGATGGAAGCCCTTACGGGCGCCACAGTCGCCTTGCTAACGATTTACGATATGTGCAAAGCAGTCGACAAAGAGATGGAGATTTCAGAGGTGCGATTGGAGAAGAAGGAGAAGCGCGCCATATATCGGTCATCCCGAGCGATGTCGAGGGATCGGGCGGCGAGACCGTAAAGGTAACTTCATCGGGATTCCCCGACTTCGCCCGGAATGACGCTGAATTAAAATGGAAATCACCGTCGGCATCGTCACCATTTCCGATCGCGCCAGCGGCGGGCAGTATGAAGATCTGGGTGGTCCGGCGATAAAAGCAGCCGCCGAAAAACGTGGCTGGGATGTTTTGGCCGAAGCGATCGTGCCCGATGACAAAACGCGAATTCAGGAAACGATCCGCAGCTTTTCCCGGCAGGGATGCGGCTTAATCCTCGCTACCGGTGGAACCGGCGTCGCTGAGCGGGACGTCACACCGGAAGCGATTCGCGAAATCATGCGGGTGGAAATTCCGGGCTTTGGTGAAGTTATGCGTGCGGAATCGCTAAAAATTACGCCGAACGCAATTCTCTCGCGCAGTCTGGCGGCAATTGTCGACAGTTCGCTCGTGATCGCGTTGCCCGGCAAACCCAGCGGGGCAGTCGAATGCCTCGGCTTTGTCGCCGGGGCTATTCCACACTCCGTCGCTTTAGCGCAACGCAAGCCTACTTCTTGTTAGAACTCATATTCATGCTCATAATCTTGCTCTTGCTCGAATCGAGTATGAGCAAGAGCATGAGTATGACGGGAAATGGTCACTCCGGCCAGGTCAACAGCTGCATCAGGCGCAGCCCATTTTCCGTTAGATGCGTATGCTCGCCGATCCCTGCCAACTCGCCGCGCGTCAGATAACCGCAATCGATCGGCGTTTTTTTCACATAGGTTAACGTCGGTTGCGCGATCGGTTCGCTGCGGCCTTCGATCTGTAGCGGCACACCGGAGCGCGCAAAGCTTACTTCCCATGATTTCGCACTAGCCGAATCAATTTTCACCATCCATGGATAAAACTTCCGCAAATCAAAATGCGGCGAATCGGGCAGCGCAACCTTGTAAAACGTTTCTTCTTCAGCCAAAAATTGCGGGACCGTCAAGTCAGGCCGCTTTTCATGTTCGAGAAAGAAATGCGCGATATCGATTCCAGCCAGATTGATTCCGTTGTAGATGCCGTTGTGATTGGGATCGCGAAGGAAGCGATCGTGCCACGATTCGAAATTGCGACTGAGCATTAGGTTTAGTTCGAGATGGAGATGCGCCCGCGCCTGATTCAATCCTTCGCCCGTGTAACCCATGCGCGCGATGCGCTGGCCGCGATTGACGCGCTGGCCAACCTTCACCACGATCTCGCTCAAATGACCGTAAAGGCTGAAGTAGGGCGACCCATCCCAATCATGTTCGATGACAATGTAGCGGCCGTAATTTGAATAGCCCGTCACTTCGTTAGTGTGCATGACTTTGCCGTCGGCAATCGCCCGGACATCATCCAAAGGTTCACCTCGCGCATCGCGATGCAGGCAGCGAATGTCGATTCCCTCATGGAAGCGAGTGTAAATCAGACCCTGTCCCGTCTGCGCCGGGTTGCGGACGAAGCCATAACGGCCACCCTCCCACGGAGTCGATTTTTCGCCGTGGAAATCGCGCTCGATATATTGATAAAATTCCGGGCCACCGCCTCGGAAGAGGGCGTCGTTATCGGTCGGTAGGCTGATCTCGATCCTCGAATCTTCCGCCAGCGACGCGGTTGACGACGCAATCAGAGCCAGCAGGATCGCCCGCACCGGCCGCGTCATTTGCGCTTCTTCGCGCCAATCTCTGGCCACGATTTCTGCATCGACGTGATATCCGCCGCGGTTAATCCGGATGGGATGAAAATCTGGCCATCAGAAACACGGCGATCGATGAAAAGCTCGGTGACGACACGTCCGTTGATGAACACCAGCACGGTCCCGCCGCGCCGCTCGACACTCAACGCATCGAGGGCGAGCCGTCCGTGTTCATCCAGTTGCAGCAGTACGCCAAAGCTTCCATTGGCCGCATAAGGCCGGTAGGCCGAAACGTCGCGCTCGGAAATCGTCGGTATTTTTTCGATGAAAATGTTTTTCCCGGAAAACGGTGTTGTTACGGGGGTGGCAAAGGCAGAGCCATCGTTTTCATTTCCCTGCGCATGCAGTCGAACAGTGCATTTTTTTGATTTGGCCAATGCCAGTGGTGCTGCCAGAATCAGCAACAATCCAATCGCCAATGCCCGAGCCATGGGCGATTGATAAAGGGTTTGACACGTTTTGCAACGTTTGCTGAAACACGCGCACATGAAATGGCCCCTCGTAATATTGCTATTTGCCGTGTCGAGCGCCCTCGCCCAGACAGCCACGCCGGCACAGCGGAGTTTCTTGAACCGTATTTTGCATCCCTTCGGTCCCGCTAAAACGAAAACACCGAAATTTCAGGATCCGCGCTTACGCGGCTTACTCCTCGAGGTGCAGGTCCCAACCGAACCGGTTCGGCTTTCGGAAGTGCGCCAGTTGCGGGTGCACGTGGCACTCACCAATCTCAGCGGTAATCCCATCGCGCTGGATTTCCCCACCTCACAACGGATCGATATGCAGCTGCTTAATCCTGCCGGCGAGGTGCTGACCCGCTGGTCCGAAAATCGCGCGTTCACCGAGGAGATCGGTAATCTTTTAATCAATCCCCGCGAACAAATCGTTTACAATGAAACAATCGCGACCCGCGAGTTGCAGCCTGGCCGGGTTTACAGCGTTGAAGTTTTTTTCCCAAAATATTCCGAGCTTCGTGTACGGCAGAAGTTCATGACCGCGCCGTGATCAAGCGGTTGAGAATTGATGGTTGAGAGTTGAGGGTAGAAACCGGAGAGCATGCAGGTCACTCAACCCTCAACTCTCAACCCTCAACTGTTTGCCGATTACCACACCCATCCACAAGGACACCGGGTTCAGCGTTACTCATTGCAGCTCTTACAGCCATGGATCGACGCGGCGCGGGGCAAGGGGATCACTGATATCGCTTTCACTGATCATGACCGCTATCATGCCGGAATCGATTTCGACGAACTCGACCGGCTTCGGGAAAAAAATCCTGGCATAAAAATTCGTGCCGGCATTGAGCTCGATAACGATCCGAAAACCAGCGGGGCTGGGAGGAAATGGGTTAAGCAAAACTGGGAACGACTCGATTTCGTTCTCGGCTCTGTTCATTACCTAAGCCAGCCCGATCAAATGTTCGATAGCGTGCCGGACGGCGCGCGGCAATTCTCCGGGCACGACATTGATGAAATTTACTCCGATTATTTTCGGCGTATCCGCGAAATCGCCGCGAGTGATCTGGTGGATTGTTTGGCCCATCTTGATTTGGTGAAAATCCACGGATACCGCCCGTGCACGCCAATCGCAGAGTTGGTCGACGAAACACTGGAGCTGATTCGATCTCGCAATCTCGCGATCGAATTGTCGACCGCCGGCTGGCGCAAGCCGGTGAAGGAGCTTTACCCGTCCGACGGAATCCTTACTGTCGCGATAAAAAAAGCTATTCCGTTTACGGTTGCGTCAGATGCGCATTCCTGGGCGCAACTGGGCGAAAATTATGAGCGGTTGGCGCAAAAGATGAGTGTGTTTGGAATTCGTGAAATTTGCGTGTTCGAAAAGCATCGGCGGCGCGAAGTAATGACGAATGCCGGATGACGAATGAATGACGAAATCCTAATGACGAATTAATTTTCGGCAGCTGCCGGTTTCGTCATTTGTGCTTCGTCATTTCATAGTCCCAACCCCGCCACGCCCATCCTCCCGGTAATCTTCGACATCTCCGAGGTGGCGATCGCTTTCCCTTGCTCGATCGCCTGCTTCACTCCACTCAGGAGTGCGTCTTCCAGAAATTCCAGATCCTCGGGATCGACAATTTCCTTGGCGATCTTGATGGAAATAACGTCGCCTGCGCCGTTAGCCACAACCGTGATTTTTCCGCGGGCGGCCTGCACCTCGACGGTTTTCTCCGCCAGGTCCGCCTGCGCTTGTGCCATTTTCTCCTGCATCTTCTGCGCCTGCTTCATCAATTTGTTGAGATTCATCGTGTAGCTGCTCCTTGCTTTAGCTTTTGATCTCGCCCTTAAACATTTCCACCGCTTCGTGCACGATGGCTGGCGCTTTCTTCGCTTTCGAAATCAGATTTTCTCTCACGGAAAACTTCAGCAACCAATCTCGCCCGCTGATCTCTCTCAGTAACGCTTCCAGAAATTCGCGATTGGCGCGCGAGGATAAATGTTCCATTACCATCCGTTGATCGGTTGAAAAGCCGACCTCAAAATTGCGTCCATTTGCACCAAGCGGATGCGCTTCTTCAATCCAGTTCTTGATAAACGGGCGGCGTGTTCCGATTTCCGCGACGACTTTGTCCCAAATCTCGTTAACGTTAATCGGTGCGTCCGGCTTGCTGCCGGCATCGCTGGTCCCAGCCGGCTTCACGTTCGTTGCTGGCGCTTTGCCGGCGCCAGGGCCGCGGCCGGCGACCGCAGTTTTCCCGTCGCGCAACGCGTTCAGATTTTCGATCACTTCGTCGAGCGTTGTCTGATCGAGCGTTTGGATCGCGCGGATTACTGCCACTTCGAAATGTAATTTCTTGTTTGGCGCCCACTTCATCCGACCTTCGGCAGCGGCAAACTGATCGATTAATTCCAGCAGTCGGTCCGTTTCCAGCAATGGCGCCTGCTCGTTGAACGCAGCACGCATTTCCGCGCTCGCTTCGTCACTCAGGGCGTCCGGTTTCACTTTGAATACGAGCAGGTCGCGCAGATACGCAATCGTGTCCGACATCAATTTCATCATGTCCTTGCCGGCCTCGCATTGGTCGTGCAGCAACGCGAGGGCGTCGGCGGTTTCCCCGCGCAGAATCCGTCCGACAAAGTCGATCACCATCTGCTGGCTGGTAAATCCAAAAACGTTCAGAACATCAGGCTCCGTGATTTTTTCTCCGCAGAAGGCGACGAGTTGATCGAGCATGGATTCGGCATCGCGCATCCCCCCTTCCGCCCCGCGCGCAATGGCATGCGCCGCGGCCGGTTCAAGAGTCAACTTTTCCTTAACCGCGATGGTTTGCAGCTGTTGAGCAATCAGATTGGTCGCGATCCGGTGCAAATCGAACCGCTGGCATCGGGATAAAATCGTGATCGGCAGCTTTTCCGGCTCGGTCGTAGCCAGACAAAAAATCACGTGCCTGGGCGGTTCCTCCAGCGTTTTGAGTAACGCGTTGGCAGCTTCCTTCGTCAGCATGTGCACTTCGTCGATGATGTAGATCTTGAAGCGCGACTTCGCCGGAGCGTAGCGAACGTTGTCGCGCAGCTCGCGGACATCGTCAATTCCGCGGTTGCTCGCGGCGTCCAGCTCGATGACATCGAGGCTGTTTCCGGCTGCGATCTCCCGACAATTATCGCATTTTCCACAGGGCGTGACCGTCAGCCCCTTAGCGCAGTTGACCGCCTTCGCCAAAATCCGCGCCGTCGAAGTTTTGCCCGTGCCACGCGGTCCGACAAAAAGATAAGCGTGGGCCAGGCGGTTTTGTTCGACCGCGTTCTTCAGTGTGCGCGTGACGTGCGTCTGCCCGACGATGTCGTCGAATGTCTGAGGCCGGTATTTGCGGGCGAAAACCTCGTAGCTCACCCGAAAACTTTAGCGTTTCTAGCATCGCGCGAAAGATGAAAGTCTGTCATTATGGCCTGTTATGAAATGTTTTCCCGTGTTCGCAGCTCTATCGCTCGTCGTGGTTACGATGAGCGCGCAATCTCCAACTCCGACCGACGGACGCGAAGCCAAATTTGAGGATTCCCTGCTCGATAAACTCGCCGGCAATTGGCGCGTGGTGCGAAAATTCGGCGACGGCCATACCGCTGAGAACACCGTCCGGGTCGGCTGGGTGCTCAATCATCAATTCCTCGAGCTGCACTACCTCGATGTCGCTGCGCCGCCGCAATATGAAGCCATGGCCTTCATCGGCTTCGATCACAAAACCTCTCGTTACGTTTTACATTGGCTCGATGTCTTTGGTGGACGCAGCTCCGAGATCATTGGTTACGGCACGCTCGATGAAGCCGCCCACACCATCTACTTCACTTTCAATAATCTCGACGGCCAGTTCATGAATGCTTACGCCTTTGATCCCGCGACCAAAAACTGGACGTCCGTCATGCGCCAAAAAAGCAAAGGTCCGTGGTCGCTATTTGCGGAGGACAAGTTTACACCGCTGGCATCGAAGCCCTAAGCGCAACGCGTTGATCGTCCTCGGATATGACCAATAGGACGCATGGGATCTATAAAACTTGCGTGTGTGCGCTTGTGCCCCTGCTGGCACTCACTACCCTCGCACGCGAGCCTATCCCAGCACCGCCAAAGATCGAGCGTGCGCGCGACCTCGGCATCCGGTTCGATGGCACCCCAGGAAAATTCAATGCTATTACCGATGTTCCCGGCGTCGAAGTGGGTTACGCCACCCTGATCAAAGGTGAAGGCAAACTCGAACGTGGCAAAGGCCCGGTTCGCACGGGTGTGACCGCGATTCTGCCGCGCGGCCTAAGCGAAATGAACGATTCCGTGTTTGCCGGGCATTTCTCGTTAAACGGCAACGGTGAAATGACCGGCACCGCCTGGGTGGAAGAGGGCGGATTCCTCGAGGGTCCGATCGTGTTGACCAATACGCACAGCGTTGGAGTTGCGCGTGACGCTATGATCGCCTGGCGTCTTGCCCATGGCGGACCGGATGCAGAAGGGTTCGCCTGGAGCTTGCCGGTCGTGGCCGAGACTTGGGACGGCTGGCTCAATGACGTTGACGGTTTTCATGTGAAGCCGGAACACGTCGGGCGCGCCATCGAAACCGCTCACGGGGGCGCGATCGAAGAAGGGAGTGTCGGCGGGGGCACCGGCATGATCTGTTACGAATTCAAGGGTGGCACCGGCACTGCCTCCCGCACTGTAGCCGCGGCCGCTGGCCGCGGCCCTTCTGAAACCAGTGAGTATACGATCGGTGTTCTCGTCCAGGCCAACTGCGGCCGTCGTCCGCAGCTAACGATTCGTGGACTCCCGGTCGGTAAAGAAATTCCCGGTTCAGTTTACAAGCAGCAGGAGACTGGTTCGATCATCATCGTTATCGCGACCGATGCCCCGCTACTGCCGCATCAACTAAAACGTCTGGCCCGCCGCGCCTCGCTCGGCCTCGCCCGAACCGGGAGCGTCTCCGGCAACGGTTCCGGCGACCTGTTCATCGCCTTTTCCACTGCCAATCCCCATGCCGCCGATTCTTCACCTCCGACCAGAACAATCGAAACCATGCCCAATGATCTGATGGACCCGCTATTCACCGCCACTGTCGAAGCGACCGAAGAAGCCATCATCAACGCCCTGATTGATAACCACGACATGACCGGACGCGATAATCATAACGTTCCAGCGTTACCGCATGATCGGCTGCGAGAAATCCTCAAAGAGTACAGCCACCCACATTGAGTTGAGATCTCCGGGAGACAGGACGATTGCCCGGCGGGGCACGCCCCTAGCGGCTAAACTGTCCAAACGTAGAGATTGCCGGGGAAAGTGGTAGTTTGCGGTGCGGGTTGAGATGAAAACTGCGCTAGTATGCCTGACTTTCTGGTTTATCTCCACTAGCGCATTCGCAGCGGAGAAAGTCGCTCTTATCAAAATCAACGGAGCAATCGGTCCAGCTACGGCCAGTTACATTACGCGAAGTATCGAGGAGGCACGAACCCAGAACGCCCAATGCCTCGTCATTCAACTCAACACCCCGGGCGGGCTACTGGATTCAACTCAGACCATTGTGCAGGGCTTCTTGGGTTCCCCTGTGCCAATAGTGGTTTACGTCTCGCCCACGGGTGCAACCGCTACCAGTGCCGGTTGTTTCATTACCCTCGCCGCCAGCATTGCGGCAATGGCGCCGGCTACAACAATTGGGGCAGCGCATCCGGTTATGTTAGGCGGTATGCCAAACGGTCAGGATCAAAAGCTCGACGAGACCATGAAACAGAAGCTGGAGAACTTTTCCATGAGCTATATCGAGACGATTGCCGCTAGGCGTCATCGCAATGTCGATTGGGCGAAATCGGCCGTGCGCGAAAGTGCGTCGATCACTTCGGAGAAAGCGCTCGAATTAAAAGTGATCGATTTTATTGCCGCGGACATGCCTGAGTTGCTAAAGCGGTTGAATGGACGGGTGGTCGATGGCAGGACGCTGAACACTGTCACGGCAGACGTAGCGGAGATCAAAATGTCTCTCTCCGAGCGCATTTTTCAACAGCTGTGGAGGCCGGAAGTGATGTTCATTCTCATGCTCATCGCCATCTACGGCATTATCGGCGAAATGACCACGCCCGGCGCGATTCTCCCCGGCGTCGTGGGCGCGATTGCGTTGATCCTCGCGCTTTATCTGGCCGCGATCCTGCCCGTCAACGTTACCGGATTGGTCTTGATCGCACTGGCAATGTTGCTCTTCATCTTCGATATCTACGCGCCCACCCACGGAGTCCTGACGACGGGCGGAATCATCTCATTTCTGATCGGGTCGCTCATGCTCTTCAACCGCGCCGATCCGCTCTTTCGTTTATCCTTGGGCTATATCATTCCCGCAACAGTTGTCACTGCGGCATTCTTTGTTTTTGTTATTGGAAAGGGTTTACGCGCGCAACGTTTGCCGGTGAAAGCCGGAGCGGAAACGCTGATTGGAAAGACGGTGATTGCATCGACTCCAATCGATTCGAAGGGCGGCAGGGTTTTTGTCGAAGGCGAATCGTGGAACGCAATCAGTGACACGCCTATTGATAAAGGCGAAGCAGTAGAGATCGCAGCGGTAGAAGGATTGACTCTAAGACTAAAAAGCAAAGGAAAATAAAGCCATGCCATTACTCGAAGGATTCGTGAAGCTGTTTGCCTGGGCGATACCGATCGTCGTTCTCGGGGCACTCATCGTGCCCCAGATGATCCGGATTCTGCGCGAATACGAACGAGGCGTGATTTTTCGGCTTGGGAAATTACTCGGCGCTAAGGGACCCGGGCTGATTTTCCTTATTCCGATTGTCGATCGCATGGTGCGAATGGATTTGCGCGTCGTCACCATCAACGTCGAGCGCCAGGAGGTGATGACACGCGATAACGTGCCGGTGACGGTTGATGCCGTTGTTTATTTCCGTGTCGTGGACGCGCAGGCCGCGGTTGTGCGGGTGGAGAATTTTCTCAAAGCAACTTCGCTTATCGCCCAGACGACACTGCGCAGCGTCCTCGGTCAGGCACCGCTCGACGATTTGCTATCGCAGCGCGAAACCATCAATCAGAAATTGCAAGAGATCATCGACCGGCAAACCGAACCATGGGGCGTGAAAGTCACGGCCGTCGAAGTGAAGGATGTAGCGTTGCCCGATACCATGAAGCGTGCCATGGCCAAGCAAGCCGAGGCCGAGCGCGAGCGCCGGGCCAAAGTTGTGAATGCCGAGGGCGAATTTCAGGCCGCCGAAAAAATGGTGCAGGCCGCCGCGATGATGAGTAAGGAGCCGATCGCACTGCAGCTGCGTTTTCTGCAAACGATGCGGGAAATATCCAGCGAGCATAATACGACGACGTTTCTTCCGGTCCCACTCGATCTCTTCACGCCGTTCATAAACAAGGCCGAACCGCCTACGAAGTGAGCTTTGACTTCAACTCTGGCACTCAATCTTGATCGTATCCGCGCGGCGCATGAGCGGGTCCGCGCGTACATACATCGCACGCCTGTCTTGACCAGTTCGCGGTTCGATGACGCGAGCGGAGCGAAACTGTTTTTTAAGTGCGAGAATTTTCAGAAGATCGGCGCTTTTAAGGCTCGCGGCGCGACCAATGCCGTCTTTGTGCTGGATGACGCAAGCGCGAAGCGCGGCGCGGTGACACATTCTTCTGGAAATCATGGTACCGCGCTCGCGCGCGCGGCTAAGTTAAGAAAAATTCCGGCACATATCGTAATGCCGAAAAATTCCGCAAAAGTGAAAGTGCGGGCGGTCGAAGGCTATGGCGCAAACATTGTTTTCAGTGAAGCGACGCAAGAAGCGCGCGAAGCGGCGTGTGCGTCCCTCATGGCGCAGACCGGCGCCACCTTAATTCATCCGTTTGAAAACGAAGATGTGATGGCCGGGCAGGGGACGGCGGCGATTGAATTGCTCGAAGACGCCGATGTTGATCTTGTAATGTGTCCGATCGGCGGGGGCGGATTGCTTTGCGGGACTGCCGTCGCGGCGAAATCGATGCAGCCGAAAATCAAAGTGATTGCGGTCGAGCCGGAGAATGCCGACGATGCCGCAAAATCGTTTCGCGCTGGAAAAAGAATCGTAACCAAAAAGAACTTTACGATTGCTGATGGACTGCGAACAAATGTCGGCGAACGAAACTTTCCGATTATCCAACGTTACGTTGACGATGTGGTGACCGTGAGCGAAGACGCGATTGTCTCTGCGATGCGCAGAATCTGGGAAACAATGAAAATCGTCATCGAGCCGTCCGCTGCCGTTCCTTATGCCGTGATTCTCGAGGATAAGATCGACATCGTCGGAAAGCGGGTCGGAATTATTTTGACCGGTGGCAATGTCGATCTCGACGCGCTCCCGTGGCTGAGGCATGAGAGCGAAATATCGTGCGCTTAAGCGGTTTGGAATTCTTGTTCGGCGTATTCAACGTCATCAGCCACAACATCTTTCGCATTTTTTCGAACACGAAGTTTCAATTCTGAGTGATCTTCTTCGCCCCATTCTTGAGCAAGGCCGGCGCACCCAAAGCTAAATCTTGTGAAATTAGTGACAGTGCGCGGCACAACATCAGCTTTAATCTCAACCAAAGCGAAACCATTCACACTATGCCGATGTTTAACCGTAAAACTGAGCCCGCAGCGCCAGCAAACCAACCAGGCGACTCTCCCGCCGCCGTATCGAGGCCAACCAACGGAGCGACGACGCCAACCCGCTCCGGCGGTCTTCTCTCCAAGGGCGTTTCGATCAAAGGCTCGGTCAAATTCCTTAATGAATTAGTGGTCGACGGTGAAGTGGAAGGCACGATCGATTCACCCGGGAAACTCTCTATCGGCGAGCACGCACAGGTCAAAGGCGAGATCAAGGCGAAATCGGTAACGGTTCGAGGCACCATCGAAGGCAATATTTTGGCGACAGAACGCTGTGAGCTTGCGGCCGGCTGCACCCTGCGCGGCGATATCGAAGCACCGCGACTCGTGGTCGATGAGAACGCTGCATTTGTCGGCAGCGCCAAGGTCGCAATGCCGAAGTAACCAAGTCCGGCGGCGTTCCCCGCAGATCAGCGGGACTGCGCATATTATTGACCTCTAATCTCCGGTTCTTCTACTTCAGCGTCACTTCCCGCATCGTCTTACTGCCGAGAATTTCGCGAACATCAAGACGCTTCACTGCCAACTGGCGTTGCGCGTCCTCGCCACCCATAACCTTGCTCATGATCGGGTCGGTCTTTTCGCGCAAACCGTCGAAGGCCGCCATGTTCTTGAATTCGACCATCAACAGAATATTGAAGTCATTGCGATCGGCGGCGTCGCCGAGCAAGACTTTGTAATCCATAATAATGCCCTGTTTCTTTTGCTCTTCCATCACGCCCTTAAACGTCTGCGCGATGCTCTTCAGGTAATCATCGTCCATGCCGGGCTTAGTCTTTACCATGGTAATGTCCCACACCGGACCTTCGGTATAAGGCGCGCCACTTGAGCCAGAGCTCGAGCTTTGTGCGCTGGAGTAACCGGCAATGACGCAGAATGCCGTGATTAGAATTACAGCTCTGAGTTTCATATTTTCCTTTCGGTTATTGGTTTTTCGCGGGACCACCCTCAGGAGGCGAGATGGCGATAATCAAGAATTGTGCAGCCGGACGTTGAATCAAGGCGAGGAAAATCTGTGAGAACGTTTGTCCTGTACGTCGGTCTACGACTGCGGCACTTACAGACTTCGACGGTCATCCGCCTTCGTGGAGCTATGGCGCGACGAGTAGACTGCCGCTACAGGTGAGCGTTATTAACGACTCTTAGGTATCCAGAAGTTCGTCGCGCAATTGCTGTTTCAAATGCCGACGCGCAGATTTTTTGATGGCGCGTCGCTCCGCCGCGATTGCTTCCTTTTCTGCCCGTCGTTGTGTGCGGGTTCGGGTATCGACGTGTCTCGGCAAATGCGAAACCTTTGGCCGACGCGCGCCGACCTTTCGTTCATTGGGTTTCGCGTACGGATTCATTACTAAACACAACATCGCGCAATGCCGTGGCTGGCGTTGTCATACCGGAATTTTATTCGCATGGCCGGGATCAGCGATCCCGGGTCCAACGGGAGCGGCGGAAGGAAAGACGCTTGTGGATATGAAGACTGGGATCGATTGATTTTGCTATGAAAGCAAAGTTTTCGGTTTGGGTTTTCCTCGCGGTCGCAATAGTGGCGCTGACGCAGACACGCGCGCAATCGCCCGAACCGGCGACTAGCGCGGGCGATGTTCCGATCTTCAAAAATTTATCCGACCTTAAATGGAACAAAATCGTTCCCGATCTCGGCGAAAATTCTCCCGAAATCTGTTTTCTACGTGTCGATCCGAAAACCCACGCCACCGCCCTGCTGATTCGCACATCCAAAGCGATCCACGTGCGCAAACATTGGCATACCGCTAATGAATCGCACACCATGATTTCCGGCAAAGCAGTGCTGGCATGCGAAGGCAAGCGCGTGGAACTGAGCCCGGGCGGATTCAACTACATGCCGGCGAAGATGGTTCACGAAGCATGGCTGCCGGCCAATTCGTTAACGTTCATCACCGTTGACGGCGCCTGGGACGTGAATTGGGTAGAAGGCCCGCCGACTGCGGCGGACCTAAGCAAGTAATGGAGGGACGCGCTTCTGCTCGTCCCTCCGAAAGATTTTCAGACCGCGCAGCTCAGCGCTCCAAGTCGCCGTTAGTCCCGCCAAACTGTGGTTTGCTTGCGGTTCCTCAACGCGCGGCGTATACGAACGGTATGTCCGACCACAAAGTTACTCTGCGTTGGGAACGCGGCGGCACTGAATTTGTTTATCAAAAGTATCCGCGCGATCACACCTGGAGCTTCGATGGTGGCAGCAAGGTAACCGCGACCGCCGCGCCGACCTATCTGGGCAATCCGGCCAACGTCGATCCCGAGGAGGCTTTCGTCGCTTCGCTCTCCAGTTGTCACATGCTCACCTTTCTCGCGGTCGCGTGTAAACAGAAGTTTGTCCTGGATGATTACACTGACGAAGCAGTCGGTCACATGGAGAAGAACGCGGAAGGCAGGCTCGCCATCACTCGGGTCGAATTGCATCCGAAGATTAGCTGGTCGGGCGAAAAGAAGCCGAGCGCGGAGGAGCTGGACAAGATGCATCACGCCGCGCACGACCAGTGCTTCATCGCGAATTCGGTGAAAACCGATGTGACCGTGGTGCAGTAATGGTTAACCGCGAAATACGAACAAATCTGGAGGCCAGGAATCTACGAAAGCACCTTGGAAGCTGCTGAAACTTGACGGCTTAAAGCCGTCAAGTTTCTGAAAGCATGGAGGGACATGCGCTGTCATGTCCCATAAATTTTGGGGACGCGACGGCGCGCGGTCTCCAAAGTAAGTCGCGTCTTCATGCACGGAACGACGCACTTCCGCGTGTCCGGGGCATGCCGAAGTACGTCCCGCCGGTGGTGACCGCGTGACCGCGCAGGGTTAACATGACAGAAATCCGTTTCATCCACGGGATTCGCGGCTAAATATCTCACGATCATGACCGGGACAGAGAACGCGCAACGGATGGAGAAGATTGTCAGTTTGTGCAAGCGGCGTGGATTTATTTTTCAGTCGAGCGAGATTTACGGAGGCCTCAACGGAGTCTGGGATTACGGCCCACTCGGGACCGAGCTCAAAAATAATCTCAAGCAATATTGGTGGAAGGTAATCGTGCGCGATCGCGATGATGTCCTCGGATTGGACGGCTCGATCCTAACTCATCCGGCCGTGCTCAAAGCGAGTGGTCACGTCGATACTTTTACCGATCCGATGGTCGATTGCCGCACTTGCAAGGTGCGATTGCGCGCGGATCAGCTCGCGGAAAAGAATGGGGTGAAACAGTGTCCACATTGCGGCGGTAAGGATTTAACCGGGGCGCGGCCGTTTAATTTGATGTTTCAAACGCAGATGGGTGCATCGGCCGATCCAGCATCGATCGCGTACCTGCGACCGGAAACGGCGCAATCGATTTTCGTGCAATTCAAGAATGTGCTCGACGTCTCCCGCAAAAAATTGCCATTCGGGATCGCGCAAATTGGTAAAGCGTTTCGGAACGAGATTAACCCACGCAATTTCACATTTCGTTCGCGCGAGTTTGAGCAAATGGAGCTGGAATATTTCTGCCGGCCGGAGCAGGGGATGGATTTGCTGGCCTACTGGCTGAAAGAGCGGATCAAGTTTTACGAGGAGATTGGGATCAATCGCAAGCGGTTGCACGTTCTCGATGTCCCGGACAAAGATCGCGCATTTTACTCCAAAGGCACGTTCGACATCGAATATGAATTTCCCTTCGGCCGGCAGGAACTGGAGGGCGTGGCTTATCGGACTGACTACGATTTGCAGCAGCACATCAAAGCCAGCGGCAAACCGCTCGATTACTTCGATGAAGAAACCAAAGAGCGGTTTGTGCCGCATGTAGTCGAGCCCAGTGCTGGAGTAGATCGGACGGTTTTGGCGTTGATTTGCGATGCTTACGACGAAGACAGCGCTCCTGATGAAACAGGAAAAATGGAGACGCGCATCGTGATGCGATTTCATCCGCGCATGGCGCCAATCAAATGCGCGGTTTTTCCATTGCTCAAGAACAAGGAAGCGCTGGTGGCGAAGGCGC
>QHPU01000116.1 GCA_003219175.1 Verrucomicrobiota bacterium
CATCGCCTTGATGCTCGCTTCTTTGGGAGACTGACCCCGCTCGACATGCTGGGAAACGCCTTCAACTACGACAATGGCATCGTCCACCACGATCCCGATCGCGAGCACGACGGCGAAAAGCGTGAGAAGGTTGATGCTGAAACCCATCACCGCCATCGCGGCGAATGCCCCAATGATCGTGACCGGTACAGTCGTCGCCGGAACCAGAGTAGCTCGCCAGTTTTGCAGGAATACAATGATAACGACAAGGACGAGCGCGCCCGCTTCGAAAAGTGTGCGATAGACCTCACTTATTGACTCGCGCACAAACGCAGTAGTATCGAATGGGATCTGATAGGTCAGACCCGATGGGAAACCGGGAGCGAGGCTATCCAGAAGTTTTCGCACGCCTTTGGCGGTAGCGAGCGCGTTGGCTCCGGGCAGTTGATAGATGGCAATACCACCGGCGGCTTTACCATCCACTTTAAAAAGCTGACTATAACTCCGCGCGCCTAACTCGACCCGTCCCACATCGCGCAGACGTGTAATTTGTCCGCCGTCCCCGCTATCGGTTTTTAGAATGATCTGTTCAAAATCAGAGGGGGTGGATAAAGCGGCCGGTACGTTCGCCGTTAGCTGAAAATCCTGACCGGGCGGGGCAGGTGGCATGCCGAGCTGGCCGGCGGCAACGTAAGCATTCTGCTGCTGAACGGCATTGATGACATCCTGCGCAACAAGGCCACGCTGGTTGAGCTGAGTCGGATTCAACCAGACACGCATGCTGTACTCGCCAATGCCGAAGACAACGACGTCGCCGACACCGGGTAAGCGCGCGAGCTTGTCGCGCAATTGCAACGCTCCGAAGTTGCTCAGAAAAAGCGCATCGTAGCGTTCATCTTTGGATGAGAGAGTAATGATCTGAAGCGGCGCGGTTTCTTTTTTCTTGGTGACGATGCCTTGCTGCTGCACCGCCATTGGCAACTGTGCGGTCGCGGCAGCGACACGGTTTTGCACGAGCACTTGCGCAAAATCGAGGTCGGTGCCGACCTGGAAAGTGACTGTAAGTGTGTAGCGACCGTCCGCCGTGCAGTTCGACTGCATGTAGAGCATCTTCTCGACACCGTTGACCTGTTGCTCAATCGGCAATGCGACCGTTTCCACCAACATCTTCGCGCTCGCGCCCGGGTAGGTGGTCGTGACCTGAATGGTGGGCGGTGTGATCGGCGGATATTCCGACACCGGAAGGAGAAACACTGCTACCCCACCGAGCAGGATGATGACTAACGCAATGACATTCGCCAGTACCGGATGTTCGATGAAAAACTTGGCGAACATGACGACGCCAGACGCGAGTCAGGGCTTGATCGGCTGGATATTACTCTCAATGGGCAGCACTTTGGTGCCGGGGCGCGCGTTTAGAAGTCCATTTACTACCACACGATCGGTCGGGGTTAGTCCGCTGCGAATGGCGCGACCGTCGAGAGCAAGCGACCCTTTCACGATGGAACGGCGCGCGACGATGTCATTAGCTTCGACGACAAACACATAGTCGCCCTCTTGGTCGTTACCGATCGCGCTGTTGGGAATAACCAACATGGGTTGCGGCTGACCTAAGGGGATGCGAACTCGCGCGAACAATCCCGGAAATAACGCCTTGTCTTTGTTTTCGAAGATTGCGCGCAGCGCAATTGTTCCCGTGGAAGCGCTAATCTCGTTGTCAGCGAAATCGAGGATCCCTTCGTGCGGATAACCTTCCTCATTGTTTAACCCCACCAGGATTGGCGCTTTTCCGACCGGCGATTTGAGAGCAATCCCCGCCTTTTGCATCATCTCGCGCAAATGCAAAGCGTCCCGCTCGTTAAGATTGAAGTTTACATAAATAGGGGTCATCTGCTCGAGTTTCGCGATAGTGGTGGCGCTTCCAACGCCGACGAGATTGCCCGGATCAACTTGTCGGCGCCCAATGCGGCCGGCGAATGGCGCCGTCACGCGGGTGTAGCCCAAATTAATCTTCGCTATATCCACTTGCGTCTGGGCCTGATCGCGCAAACTCAACTGCTTATCCAAGTCAGACTTGGAGATGTCCTTTTGATTGAACAATTTTACCTGGCGATCATACTCGGCCTGGGCCTGGATTAACGTCGCCTCGTTCAAGGCTACCTGCTCTTCATAGGGCTTTGGTTCAATGACAAAGAGGAGCTGGTCCTTTTCGACAAAATCGCCGTCCTTGAAGTTCACCGACTCAAGATAGCCGCTGATTCGCGCGACCAGGTTTACACTCAACGACGCAGCCACGGTCCCAGTGAGATCGAGATTCTCCGTCACCGGTTTCTCCACCGGATGCATGATGGTAACAGACAGGGGTGGAGGGGCACTCGTCTCGGCGTGGTGGCGGCAGCCGACAGTGACCGCAACTAGGACACAGACGCCGATAATTGAATATGGGAATAGTGATTGATCTTGGCGCATCATAGTTACTTGGATACTTCAGGCGGTGTTTTGAACGGACCTACCAACTGATTGGTTAAGTTGTACCCGCGCCTAGAGAAAGCGCACGCCTGCCGCTTGTAGTGAGAGGTCGTTGGTATCACCAGTCTTATTCCGGCCGTTGAGCATCGGATCGCGAAAGCCCCATCCAGCTCAAAATAGACGTTGGCCTATCTCCTAGCATACGTTTTGGATTATCTGTGAAACTCCCGACGCCCTCTTGCCGTCTCGAGAAATCGAAAGTAACGATCTTGCCTTCGTGCAACAAGAATTTTGCGCGGCCCGGCCTTGCTGGCTCCGGAGGTTTGCCCGTCTGCCGGTCGAAGGCATTTGAGTCTTGACGGATTCCGCATCCCAAACATGATCGCGTTCATGAAAAAACTTATTCGACGTCCGATCTTCGCTGCCTGGTTTGTTTTAGTGTTTTTGGCATCCGCCCTACCGGGCCAGTCCGAGGATAAGATGGCAAAAGTGCAAGCAATTGCGCAAAAGCTGCAGCTCACGCCTGAACAGAAGGTCAAGGTGCTGCCGATTTTGGAGCAAGAGGCTCCAAAACTCGAAGCGATCAAAAACAATAATTCGCTTTCCGGCCTGCAGAAGATGAGGCAACTCCGGGCCATTCATGCTGAGACTGCACCGCAGTTGCAGCAAATCCTTTCGCCTGCGCAATACCAAAAGCTGCAGGCTATCCGGGAGGAGAGAATCAAGGAAGCGATGGAGAAAAAACGCGCTGGGCACTGAACCTAGGCCGAACCGTTCACTGTGTCGCACGCGTCAGGTTCGTGGCTCCGGCGATTCCCTTCTTGATTCGGTTGGTAAGGCAGCGTCTTACGATGTTTTCGCCGTTGCCGGGGGATGCGATCGACCGATTTGGCAAACGGCCCTTTCGCGGACCTCAATCATCGTTCCGAGCCAACGATCGTTGAATCCACCAGGCAACGCGGAAATGGAAAGATTAACCGGCTGCGGCTGGTGCGACGCTTTCCTGTATAAGATGATCGAGTTTCGTGACGTCGATTGGTTTGACGAGATGATGCTTGAATCCAACCTCGCGGCTTTTTCGGATATCTTCTTCCATACCAAAACCCGTTAGCGCGATCCCGAAGAGCGGCCGGTCGGAGCTCAGCTTCTGCATCAGCTCAATTCCGCTGCCGTCTGGCAAACCTAAATCGCTAATCAATACATCAAACTCCTCTTTGGCACTTAGCTCGAGTGCCGACTGAAGGCTCGTCGCGGATTGCACATAATATCCACGTCGGCGCAGCAGGTTAGTCAGTGACTTGTTAGTGTCTTCGTGATCCTCGACCAGGAGAATGCGCATGCTTTGCCGCTGCGAAGCCTGACGTCGAATCATCGGCACGGCGCTGCCGTCCGGCTTTGGGCATGTTGGAAAAACGAGGCTGAATCTGGTGCCCATATTACGGCCGCCGCTTTGCGCGGTAATGGATCCCTTGTGCGCTTCGACCAGTGTTTTGGTAATGGCAAGCCCGAGGCCAAGTCCGCCCCAGCGCGTGCGGGTGCCTTGTTCGAAGGCATCGAAAATTTTCGGCAAGGTTTCAGGCTCAATTCCAAGCCCGGTATCCGCGATTTCAACGTGCAAGTGTTCGTCGGAATCGTTGCTGGTCGAGATATGAATTTGCCCATTTTGGGGAGTAAACTTGACCGCATTGTTGATGAGGTTCCAAAAGATCTGTTGCAATCGAGCCGGATCGGCGCGGAGATGAACCTTTTGCGCGGCGAGATCGAGCCGAAGGACAAGATGTTTTCGCTCGATCTCCGTGTGATAAATCTCAAGCGCGTTTTGCAACAGAGTATGCGCATCGACAATTTCGAAGTTAAGTTGGACCTTGCCTTTGCTAATGCGGGTTAGATCGAGAAGGTCGTCGATAAGCCGTGCCTCCAGCTCCACGTTCCTGCGAATCATATGGAGTGATTCCTGAATATTTTCCGGCAAGGCCTCTTCCCCTTCGAGCTCGACGGCGGAAGCGATCACCGGTGTGAGCGGTGTCCGTAGCTCGTGGCTGAGCATGGCGAGAAATTGATCCTTCGCGAGATTAGAGCGCGCCTTTTCCTGCAGCTCCTGGTTGGTTTTCTGCAGTTCCTGCTGACCTTTTTGCAATTCAGCGGCAAGAGATTGCGATTGCTTGAGAAGATTTTCCGTCCGTGTATTAGCCTCGATGGTATTGAGGACGATGCCGATGCTCTCAGTTAGTTGATCGAGAAATGCCTGGTGCGTAGAGTTAAAGCGATCGAACGACGAAAGCTCCATCACTGCTTTAACTTCTCCTTCAAACAATATCGGGAGGACAACGATGTTTGTTGGCTGTGCTTCACCCAAGCCCGAGCTGATTTTCGCGTAATTAGTCGGTACATTGGTCAGAAGAATGCGACGTTTTTCCAGGGCAGCCTGCCCAACCATGCTTTCTCCAAGCTTGAATTGAGTCTTAGCTTCTTGCCCATTGCGACCGGCGTAGCTGGCGAGTAGCCGAAGCTCGGGTTCGGCATCGGAGCTGTTCATGATATAGAGAACTCCTTGTTGGGCGGAAACCAGCGGCGCCAGTTCAGACAAGATCAGTTTGCCCACCGTCAGAAGGTCACGCTGGCCTTGGAGCATTCGCGTAAATCTTGTTAGGTTGGTTTTCAGCCAGTCCTGCTCTTCATTTCTCAAGGTGGTATCCTTCAAATTGCGAATCATCTCGTTAATGTTGTCTTTGACGAATGCGACCTCACCCTGAGCCTCGACCTGGATCGAACGCGTCAGATCTCCTTTTGTCACGGCCGTCGCTACGTCAGCGATCGCGCGCAGCTGCGTTGTCAGATTTGCGGCTAGGCGATTGACGTTATCGGTCAAGTCGCGCCATGTTCCGGCGGCACCGGGCACGCTGGCCTGGCCGCCGAGTTTTCCTTCCACCCCCACTTCCCGCGCGACTGTCGTTACCTGCTCCGCAAATGTCGCCAAGGTATCGGTCATGCTATTGATCGTATCGGCGAGCTCGGCAATTTCGCCTTTGGCTTCGACGAATAGCTTTTGCTTCAAATCGCCATTCGCCACCGCCGTGACGACTTTTGCAATACCGCGCACTTGATTCGTCAGATTACCGGCCATGAAATTCACGCTGTCGGTCAAATTGCTCCACGTCCCGCCAACACCTTTCACGACAGCCTGTCCGCCAAGTTTTCCTTCCGTCCCTACTTCGCGCGCAACGCGCGTCACCTCCGAGGCGAAGGAATTCAGTTGGTCCACCATCGTGTTGACGGTGTTTTTTAATTCGAGAATCTCGCCTTTAACATCGACGGTAATCTTTTTGGACAAATCTCCACTCGCGACCGCGGTCGTAACCGCAGCGATATTCCGCACCTGCGTCGTCAGGTT
>QHPU01000130.1 GCA_003219175.1 Verrucomicrobiota bacterium
AATCGACGTGTCCAGGCGTGTCGAGGAGGTTGAGGCCGTATTTTTCGCCCGACTTCGCAGTGTATCGCATGGTAACCGGGTGCGCTTTAATCGTGATTCCGCGTTCCCGTTCCAGATCCATGGAATCGAGGAGCTGATCCTGTTTTTCGCGTTCGTGGATCGTGCCGGTGCGCTCGAGCAATCGATCCGACAAGGTGGTTTTGCCGTGATCGATGTGCGCGATGATGCAGAAATTGCGCGTATGCTCAATACCCATGAAGCGCGGCAACTATGCGGGCGGAGCGAAAGTAGCACAAGAGTAGCGCTCGTTTTTTGGGAGGAGCGCGGAGATTCCCGGTCTTGGGGAGCGCGGGCTCCCCAGCCCGCGGCTGCCAGCAGGTTGCCGGCAACATTCGGCAAGCTGCTGAGACTTGCAGGCTAGCAGCCTGCGCTCCCCTGGAGTTCTTCGTGTTGGCAACTGTCGCAGTTGCAATACAATGGTAGTTAATGCCAAAGTTGATCGTCAGCGGAGTAGGCTATGACCTGGTCGAACAGCTGGTCACGATTGGTCGTGCTCCGGACAATACTATTCACATCGACGATCCATCTGTTTCAGGCAGGCATGCGGAATTGCGTCGGGCCGATAAGACCTATCAACTTCGCGATCTTGGTTCTACTAACGGGACGCGGGTTAACGGAACCGGAACCAATGAAATCACCTTGCATCCGGGCGATCGGGTTCGGTTTGGCGCAGTCGATGCGCGCTTCGAGGGCGACATGCCAATGTACGCAACTCAGCCGTTACCTGCTGCAGCCAAGGTCGATGCTAAGGTGGCGACGACCAGCATTCGTCCGGCAGATTTTGCCAATGCCTCACCCTTCCGGGGCCGTAGCAAGGAGCGCGATTTCGGCCGCATTGCTCTCTTCATAGCAGCGGCCATCGCATTCCTGGCATTGATCGCGGGAATCATCGCCGTGCTGACCATGCACGCGCCAACGCAGTAGTCATCCGGAGCGCAGGACTTGTAGCCGAGAACGCTGTCCTCGGCTGCCGCGGTCAGCGACCGCGGCTACAACGCGCAGGGCGGCGCGCGTATTTCTTGCGGGCTAATTCCGCGTTCCCGCAACGCGCGCAAACTGAGCGCGCCATGTCGTTTCGCAAGCCGTTTCCCGAATTCATCAAGAACCAGAGGCGCGTGATAAAATTTTGGCGGTCGTAAACCGAGGGCGCGATAAAGCAGTAATTGCCGAAAGGTGGACATCAACAAATCTTCTCCGCGCACCACTTCGGTGACCTGCATCGCCGCATCATCCACCACCACGGCTAGCTGATAGGCCGGGACATCGTCGCGGCGCCACACAATAAAGTCGCCGAAATCGCACCCAGCTATGGCTGATTGTTTTCCGACACGCTCATCGACAAAGTTGATTCGCTCGTCATCCGGCACGCGAAATCGCCAGTGTGCTGCCACTGCCGCCGTCCCTGGCGGCTGATCCACTTCTCCTGCCGCTGAGACAGCGGCCACTAGAGCAGCAGACAAAGGGCGACAGGTGCCAGGGTAAATCGGTTCTTCATTTTCATCATGCGGCGCGAGCGAAGCCTGTATTACGTCCTTGCGCGAGCATTTGCACGGATAAAGGAATCCACCGAGACGCAATTTCTCCAACGCCTCTAAATAATAGCGACGTCGCTCGCTTTGAACGTAAGGCGCAAAAGGTCCGCCGATGTCCGGTCCTTCATCCCAGTCGAGCCCAAACCAGCGCAGATCCTTGCTGATCGCGTCCGCGAATTCCCTGCGGCAACGATCGCGATCCAAGTCTTCGATGCGCAACACCAACTTACCACCCGCATCGCGCGCGCGTTGCTGTGCATGCCAGAAAGTCATGGCATGACCGATGTGCATGAAGCCTGTTGGTGAAGGTGCGATACGACCGCGATAAATGCTTGTCATGCCGGGTGAGGGTTCACCGGCCTCTCTTAAATGACGAAGCACGAATGTCGAATGACGAAAGAATGACGAAGCCCAAATGACGAAAAGCTAGCTAACAACTATCGCGCTTTTAGACATTCGTCATTCGGACTTGATTCGTCATTCGTCATCCGTCATTCGTCATTCGTCATTTTCCCATGTCTGCAATGCGTCTTCTTCTTTTCGACATTGACGGAACGCTGGTGAATACCGGCGGGGCAGGCGTGGAATCGCTCAAAATGACAGTGCGCAACCGATTTCGCACCGAAGATGATTTACGCGACATCGAAATCGCGGGAAAAACCGATCGCGCAATTATTCGCGATATCTTGTGTAAATATCAGGTCGACCCAACGGAAGAAAACATCACTTCGTTCGCCCGCGAATACATTGATGGTCTTCCACTCTGCCTTTCCCGAACACGCGGGCGGGTCCTTCCCGGAATTCAGCAAGTACTTGAGCGCTTGAAGCCGCAACCGCACATCGTGCTCGCGCTCTTGACCGGCAATTTGCAGGAGGGCGCGAGACTTAAGCTCCAGCATTATGGCCTTTGGGATTTTTTTGAATTTGGCGCTTTTGCCGACGACCATTACGATCGCAATCAACTCGGCGCTTTCGCCAGAAAACGCGCTCAGTTAAAGCACGGTCACGATTTCGATGCCGCCGATATCGATGTCATCGGCGACACCAATCACGACATTGCCTGTGGAAAAGCATTTGGCGCCCGCACCATTGCCGTTGCGACCGGCAGTTGGTCCCGGGAACGATTGCAAGGCTGCGCGCCGGACTTTTGGTTCGATGATTTCTCTGATGCGGACGATGTAATCGAAAAACTCGGCTGGTAAAGTTTTGCCAGCAATGAAGGGCCGAAACAGTCTCGCATAAATGCGAATGTCGGATGATGAATGACGAAAGGACGATTTGAATCCGAACCTCAAATGTCGAAAACGCGCTCGATATGTGTTTTGGTCATTCGAGCTTCATCTTGCCGTTGATATTCGTCATTGCTCATTCGTCATTTGATCGATATTAAGGGTAGCTGATTCTCGATGAAAGAATCTAGCATCCAGTATCGAGTATTCAGAATTATGGCTGCGCAACCCAAAGTCGTTCCACTCGAGGGCGAAATCGATCTGCACGTTTCACCTCGCGTCACCACCACGCTCAACGCCGCCGTTAAAGCAAAACCGCGTAATCTCGTCATCGATATGGAAAATGTCAGCTACATCGATAGCTCCGGCCTTGCTGTCCTCATCGAGGCGATGCAGAAGGTCGAAAAGTATGGCGGCAAATTCGCGCTCGCCGGTTTGCAGGAAAACGTAAAACCGATTTTCGAGATCGCGCGACTCGATCAGGTGTTCCAGATTTACCCGGACGTCGATTCCGCGCTGTCGCGGGAATGAAGCAAGACTTCCAGGGTGTGGGACACGTTGCGCGAGAGATCGAATTGCGTAGCGCGCTCGAGCAACGCCGGGCGCGCGGTTGAACGCCGCGATTCATCACTCCAGAAATGCAGCGCTTGACTCAGCCCATCGATGTCATCCGCCCGCTCCACAATTGTACCGTGGACTTTGGGCTCGACGATTTCGCTGCAGCCATTTGCCCGGGTCGTGATCACGGGTAAACCCGCTGCCATCGCTTCCAGCGAAGCGTTGGAGAAGGGATCGTAAATCGTCGGTAAAATGAATATATCCGCCGCGGCCAATGGCAATCGCACATCTTCCATCTCGCCCAGAAAAGTCACATTAGCGGAACGGTATTTGCGTTGATTTCCGCGCCCGGCCACCAGCAGTCGCACTCGCGTCTTTTCGCTGGCGGCCACAGCGAAGCGCAGACCTTTGCGTTCCCAGCCAGATCCCACAAAGAGCGCCGCAATTTCGTTGGTCCCAATTTTTAATTGCGCGCGCGCCCTCGCATGCTTCAGCGGCGCTGGACCGAATTCGGAAACGCGCACGCCATTGGGAATGACATCGATCGCACCGCTGGGGAAACCGTAGTAGCGCACAATTTCGTCGTGTACCATCGCCGAGTTCGCAATCACGCGTCGCGCGCCGCCCTCGCCGAGCAACACTTTTTCCAACCGCAAAATGACGTCGTGTTTTTTATTAAACCAGCGTCCGATTCTTTGCATTGGATTCTGAAACTTCGCTCTGCAGTCGAGCCACGCCTGATGAACGCCGTCGCCGGCGCGGAAAAAATCGCAGCGCCAGATGCGTTCCAGGCTTACCACGAGATCACAGTGTTTTGGCGGCGCGCTGCGCTCGAGTTCGTCGGCGAACGCGATGGGGTCGTCGGCGCGAATGCGGATAATGCGGCCCAGCGCCCATTCTTTGTCCGGCCAGTCTGCAGTGGTAAAAAGCGTTGCCTCGTGACCAGCCGCCACCAGTGCGCCCGCTACGCGCCGCAAATATGCCTCCGCCCCTCCGCTGGGCGAAAAACCTCGCCGGACAAATCCGACGTTCAATTTCTCAGAAGGCTTTACTTGCACGCCGTCAGCACAATAGTTCTTTGCATGTCGGGCAATATCCTAAACCTTGCCGCAGCGCCGCCGCCCATGGCAGCACGATCGACACGGTTACCCAAGAGTTTACTCTACTCCATCTTTGCCCGCATCGGTGGTTGGGGTCTCGACACCGACGCCTTTGAAACATTGCGGGCATCATACCACGGCGGATTTCTGGGCAAAGCCATCGCCTACGACAATCGGCAGGACGAAATTCCCGCGTCGAAAATCCAATCGCTGCGTTGGCACCCGGTGCGCCTGCTTTCGTCGCTGGATCGACCTTATTATTATGGCGCAAAGAAAAAGTATTTGGATTGGATCGCATCGCGCCAACTCGCGACCGGGCGTTACGATTTGTTTCACAGCTGGTCTGGCGATTGCCTGGAATCCTTGCGCGTTGCGCAGCGCATGGGAATTCCCTCAATCGTAGAAATTCCAACCTGGCACCGGGATTTTGCCGAGCGCGTCGCCCCGAGGACTGAGCCGCGCCTCTCCAAAGAACGCACGCCGCTGGGGCGCTGGAAAAATGAGCTTGTGCTACGTTCCGAACGTTCGATCGAAGAGTACGATTTGGGCACTCTCCTGCTCGTGCTTTCGGAAAAAGCCGCCGACACTTTTCGCGAGAGCGGCATCGCAAAGGAAAAACTTTTCTATCTTCCCCGCGGGGTCGACGTCGAGCGCTTCAAGCCGGGCACGCGTCCGCCGCTTTTTCGCGCGATTTTTTCCGGCGCGCTGATCGAACGCAAAGGAATTCATCTTCTCCTCGACGCCTGGCATCGGTTAAATTTGAACAATGCCGAGCTCTGGCTGCTTGGCTCAGTCCACGAGCAGGCGAAAGCGCATTTGAAGAAGTTCTGGCGCGACAATATTCGCCTCATCGGGTTTGCGCGTGACGTCGAAAAATATCTGAACCAGGCAACGATCCATGTGTTCCCGTCGCAGTTGGAAGGCAGCGCCAAGGTTACCTACGAAGCGGCCGCTTGCGGTTTGCCACAAGTGGTTACGCGCGAGTCGGGCGATGTCGTGCGCGACGGAATCGATGGCATCATCGTGCCGCCAGGGGATGTCGATGCCGTTGCCGGTGCCATCGAACATTTTTATCGACACCCCGAGGTGATAGCGGAAATGGCAGTCGCCGCCCGCCAGCGCGTTGTGGAAAATTTCACGTGGGATCATTTCCGGGAACGGCTGCTCGGCGCCTATGAACGCGTGGGGACGCTTTGAGCGCTAAGAGCATGAATGAAATTTCCCATTGCCTGCGCCTCTGCGTATCTCATTTCGAGCCGCGCGGACAACACTATTCCGGCTCGGACCGAGGAATCTCGCGAATGTTCGGGCCGGTGTGACCATCTGTGAGGTCCCTCGCGTTCGCTCGGGATGACGAATTGCGCGATCGTTGGGAAGTTTGAAAATCCTACTCATTCAGCTCCGCCGTCTCGGCGATCTCATTTTAACGACGCCGGCGATCTCGGCCTTGCGCGAATACCTTCCCGGCGCGCAGATCACTCTCGCCGTTTCCCGCGAATGCGAATCGCTGCTGCCCGCGATCCAGGGACTACAAAAGACTTTCGTAACGAAGCGTGGACTCCGGGATTTATTGACCTGGATGCAAATCCGCCGCGCTGGATTCGATTGCGTGATTGATTTCACCCGCAATGATCGCTCGGCATGGCTCACCCTTCTCTCCGCGGCGCCGCGCCGAATTGTCTCTGATCGCCTGAAAATCAAATCCAAGTTTCGCGCGCGCTTTTACAACGAGTTTGTCGATTGCACGATGAAACAGATGCACACCATTGATTATGGTCTCGCTCTCTTACAGCCTCTGGGAATTTCCGCGGTAGCCGGCGACCCGGTGCTTGATCTGCCGGCCGCGGCGAAAGAGCGCGCCTCTGCCCTCATCAGCGGGCAGATTCGCCATCAATCCTTTGCCGTCTTTCACCCCGGCTCTGCGCGGGCGGAAAAACTTTGGGAATCAGAACGTTGGAGCCAGATAATCAAATTCGCCGCTACCGAGCTCCATCTTTTTCCGGTTTTATCCGGTGGCGCAAATAATCTTGAGCGCGCGCACCTCGCCGCCATTCGGGAAAAATTGCAAACGGCTGTGCTCGATCTTTCCGGCCAGCTCGATTTGCTGGTCCTGGCGGCATTGCTCGAACACGCGCGCTTGCTCGTAACCGTTGACTCCGCCCCAATGCACTTGGCGACCGCAATCGGAACTCCGCAAGTCGTTCTGTTTGGCCCCACTAATCCCTTTCACTGGCATCCGAGAAAGAGTCCCGCCGCGATCTTATTCGGCGATTCTCCGGAGCCCCTGCACCATTTCCAAGTTCCTGAACCCAAGAGGCCAATGAACCAAATCTCGACGGGAGCCGTAATCGATGCTATGCGTTCGATGCTGTCGGCGCCAGCGGCGTCAGCCGTATGAAGGACAAAGCCGAGAAGAAAAAACTCTCATGGCGCGAAACCATTCGGACCGCCTGGAAACCGTACCGCCGTCTTTACAGCTACGTATTGCCGTACAAATGGAAATTCTTTTTAGGACTCTTTCTCGGCTTTCTCTTTGGCGCTATGAACGGCGTCCTTCCGCTGGTGATGGGAAAAGTGACCGGTGCGATTTTTCACGGGACCACGCCAAACGCGAAGGAGTTGACTCATCGCTCCGAACTACTCAATGCCGGCGGGTCGATAAATTCGATTTTCTTTATCTGCCTGCTCATTCCGGCAGTGATGACCGCGCGTAGCATTCTCAGTTACGGCAGTACCTACTACATGAATTGGGTCAGTAACCGCGCCGTGACCGACATTCGAAACGAGCTTTTCCGCAAAATAATAAACCAATCCATGGATTTCTTTAATCGCATGCAGTCCGGGGTTCTGATGTCGCGGATCAGTAATAACACCATGGCGATGCAGGTGGCGTTGACACAGGTAAGCAGCGATGTCTTCAAGCACCCGATTACGATTGTTTTTGCGCTTGTCGTGCTGATCTACATGGATTGGAGGTTTACTCTCGCGGCCCTCATCCTGTTTCCGAGTTGCATCATTCCTATTCAGATTTTCGGGCGACGCGCCCGTCGCGCGATGCAACAGCAACAGGAAGACCTGGGAAAAATGTCGGTAACCATGCAGGAGACCTTCGCTGGTATTCGGGTGGTCAAGTCCTTCGCCCGCGAAGAGGAGCAGGAGAAAAGCTTTGGCCGAAGCACGATGCTCCAGTTCCGCAACATGATGCGGATGATTAAGGCAACCGAAGCCGCTGGCCCGCTGATTGAGGTTCTGGCCGCCATCGGCGTTGGTTGGGCGCTGCTCTACGTTTATGCAACTAACCTCACGGCCGGGCGATTTTTCGCACTTCTCACCGGAATTTTCATCCTTTACGACCCCGCGAAAAACCTAAGCAAGCTGCGGGTCATAATGCAACGGTCCGTCGCAGCCACCGAGGGTATTTTCGCAGTTCTTGACACCCCCGTCACGATTCAGGACGCGCCCAACGCGAAAACATTGCAGAGTTCGGAAGGGCGAATCGATTTTGACAACGTTACCTTCCGCTATGCCGGCACGTCCATCGACGCTCTTAGCCACGTCACTCTCAAGATCGAACCAGGAAAAAGTTATGCGTTGGTAGGTGCCAGCGGCGCAGGTAAGAGCACGATTCTGTCGCTCATTCTCCGACTGTACGATCCGACCTCAGGCGCAGTGCGAATCGATGGAAACGATTTGCGCGGATTAACTCAGCAGTCATTGCGCGAGCAAATCGGCCTGGTCACACAGGAAACGTTTTTGTTCCACGACACCATCTATAATAACATTCTTTTTGGCCGCCTCGATGCCACCCGAGATGATGTTTATCGCGCCGCGCAGATGGCTTACGCGCACGAGTTCATTCTGGCGCAGCCGAAAAAATACGACACCCTCGTCGGCGACAAGGGAATGCTTCTTTCCGGCGGGCAACAACAACGATTGGCCATTGCACGCGCGGTTTTGAAAAATGCGCCTATTCTCCTGCTCGACGAAGCCACTTCTGCGCTCGATTCCGAGTCGGAAAAACAAATTCAAATGGCGCTGCAGACGCTCGCTGCCGGTAAGACCGTGGTCGCAATTGCCCACCGGCTCTCCACGATCTTGTCCTCCGATCAGATCATCGTCATGGAAAACGGGCGTGTGAAGGAAATCGGCACGCATGCTGAATTACTGGCCAAGTCCGGTTACTATCTCCGCCTCTACGATTTGCAGTTCAATCGCGGCGCCGAACACAAGGACCCAGAGCCGGAAGAATTGTTCGAGGTCGTCAGCTATCGGGAGTAAGAGAGCTACCGGTCAGCCGATCAAACTCAGCGCGAACCCGTTGATGTGCGACGTCATCCACCACCGGTCGCATTTTCATCTCTGGGCGCGAGGGCAAGTCAACCCACGAGCGGCAACCTGCGAACCGCTTTTCATTTTGCAGAATCCAGGACGGTGAAACTTCAAATACCCGTAGGAACGCGACGTGAATTCCTTGATCTTTGTAACCGAAACGTTCCCGCACAACTTCTGGCGTGAGGATGTGCAGCGGAGACAGGGCCTCCGCGATCCGCAGCGAATCAATCCTCAATGCACGCTCCGCCTTCGCATACCATCGAATGGTGACGGTATCGCCTGCCTCCGGCAGATTAGCCGATGCGATCCGAACTTTAGCCGCTTGCTCATGGAAGAAGGTGGGAAATAGAAAGAACTCCCGATGGCGAAATGAAAATCCTTCGCGTCCTTCCGCAATTCCGCCTTTCCGCAAAATGATCGACTGCTCACCGCGCCCGAGGGCATGGCACACCAAAGACCATTCCTTGAAACCTACGCTTTCCATTTCTTCGACTGCAAATTAGCGTTGTCGTACGGTGCCGTTCAATATTGACCTGCATACTCATACCTTTTTCTCCGGCGACGGTGTTTCCCGTCCCGAAGATCTGATCGCCAGCGGACAAGCTAAAGGTCTACACGGTATCGCCATTACCGATCACAACACCTGCGACGCGATCGATTATCTGCGCGGAAAGAAACTCCTGCGCGACGATGGGCTTCCGGTAAATGGTTTCCTAGTTATTCCTGGAGTTGAAGTCACCACAACAGAAGGTCATCTGCTTTGCATCGGGACAACATTGCCCGACCCGGCGAAGTTGAAGGGCCGGCCTGCGCGTGACGTGTGCGCCCTCATTCACGAGCACGGCGGTCTGGCTATTCCGCCGCATCCCTACGACCTGTTTCGCGCCGGAATCCGCTTCGCCGCCCTCGAAACTCTGCCCATTGATGCACTGGAGGTTTTCAACGCCGCCACCACTTTGCGCCGCTACAACACCTTCGCGTTTCGTTATGCGCAACTGCGCGGTTTACCGATGACCGCGGCCAGCGACGCTCATCATGCCGCTGCGGTCGGTACTGCCTATACCATTTTGAATTGCGAGGAACTTTCAGTGAAATCAGCGCTCACACAGATCGTCAAAAGCAACGAGCTCAATCAGCGTTATCTCACGCCCCGCGACAGCGTGCGTAAGACATGGAACAACTGGTTGCGCTTGCGCCGGAAAAAACTTCCCGGAATTACCAACCGCGACGGGGGATAGGCCGTCCTTTCTGGGGAGCGCAGCCGAGACGTGACTACAGCAGCGCGCGCAATTGTTGCACGTTCGTTACCGGTGCTTTGCAGGTGAAATCCTCGCAAATGTAAACCGCCGGCTTGCCGTTGACCGGTCCCATCGCGCGTATCGCTTCGTTTTTTTCGCACAGAAAATCCTGGCCCTCACCTCCATCAGCCAGAAGAACGATCGCATGTGGCAGAAAATGCTTCTGCACTTCTCCTAACAATTCCTGGACATGTTCCTCGCCGCGGTCCCCGGCGACGACAATTTGTCGCGGTGCGGTTTCAAGAAAATCAACTGCGACCAGCATCTGTGGCAGCGCGCTCGGGAAATGCATTAACTGTCGCGCAAAAGCGTTCACCGTTTTCTTTGCGGGCGCCAGCAACTCCGGTTCATTACGAATCGCCGCCAGCCGCGCTAGATTTAGTGCCGCCACTGAGCTGGGGGCAGGTTCAGCGCTGTCGTTCTCTTCTTTCATGCGCAGCAAAATACTGCTGTCGTGACCAGTAACGCCAAAATAGCCGCCGCCTTTATCGTCCCAAAAGAACGCATCCATCTGGCGCTGCAATTCGAGGGCAAATTTAAGCCAGCGCATTTCGAATGATGCCTGGTAAAGATCGATCAACCCTTGAATGAAGAAAGCGTAGTCATCGGCAAATCCCTCGATTTCGCTGCGACCGTTGCGATAACTGCGGAACAGAATTTTCCGCGACCCATCGTAAAGCTTCGCCCGAACAAACTCCGCTGCTCGCGTGGCTGTCTCCAGATAAGAAGCATCATCCAGGACCTGGGCACCTCGTGCGAAAGCGGAGATCATCAAGCCATTCCAAGCTGCAATGATTTTGTCGTCCAAATGCGGACGAGGACGTTTGCTGCGGATCGAGAATAATTTCTGCCGGCTTTGGGCTAGCGATTTACGGACAGTTTCAGCATCTTTCTTGTCGACCTCTAAACCTTTCGGAGTTGGCCCCACCGGCTTGCCGCGAAGAGTCCCCCCAGCGGTGGATGCGACGCCTGTGTCACGGATCAAAATATTCTTGCCGCGCAGGTCGCCATGAGGATCAGCTCCGGCGGGGATATTGCCGTTTTCTTCAACCCCATAGTGAAATGAGAAAGTCGGCGCCTCGTCACCAAGAGCGTCGTCGATTTCCTGTTTCGTCCAGACGTAAAACGCGCCTTCCGCCGTTTTGCCATGACCGGGATCACCGTTCCCGGCTACAACAGGGCTGTCAGCATCTTCCGCGGAATAGAATCCGCCCTCCGGCGAAGTCATGTCGCGCCGGATATAATCAAGAACGTCGCGCGCCGTCGCCGCGAAATCAGCGTCACCTGTGATTTGGAAAGCGTCGAGATAAGCGCTCGCTAATTGCGCCTGGTCGTAAAGCATTTTCTCGAAGTGCGGCACGTGCCAGCGCCCATCGACCGAATACCGATGAAATCCGCCGCCGATGTGATCATGCATTCCGCCCGCCGCCATTTTTTGCAAGGTCAGCAAAACCATCTCCAAGGCGTGTTGTCCCGGATCTATATCCGGATTTCGCGCATGAAATCGCGTCAAGAAATTGAGCGTCACCGGCCGCGGAAACTTCGGTGCACGACCAAATCCGCCCTCGTGTGCGTCGAACGTACGTGCGAATTGATGATACGCCTCTTCCAGAATGGACGCGTTGATCTCTCCGGCTGCGCTTTCTTCACTCGCCGCTTCACGCAGCGCCTCAACAATGTTCGCTCCCTGCTTTGAAATTTTTTCGTGATCGCTTTTCCATGTTTCCGCGATGCGCTGCAGCACCCGTCTGAAGGCAGGCTGACCAAATCGATCTTCGGGCGGGAAGTAAGTTCCACCGACGAATGGTTCCAGCTGCGGGGTAAGCCAAACGCTCATCGGCCACCCGCCCCCGCCCGTTGTCGCCTGCACGAAAGTCATGTAAACCCGGTCCACATCGGGTCGTTCTTCCCGATCGACTTTAATGTTCACAAATTCGCGATTCATAATCTCCGCCGTGGCATCGTCCTCGAACGATTCGTGCGCCATGACGTGGCACCAGTGACACGTGGAGTAACCGACTGACAAGAAAATCGGTTTGTTCTCCCGTCGCGCTTTCTCAAACGCCTCGCTTCCCCATGGCAACCAATCGACCGGGTTGTGCGCATGCTGAAGGAGGTAGGGCGACTTCTCATGCATGAGGCGGTTCTGTGGCATAACCTACGGTAGCAAAAACGCTGTCCGGCGCGCCATCGCAAACGGAGCGCAAACGCTGCTTGTCATCGCTTTCGGTTCGCCGAAACTGGCCAAATGATCCGGCTTTTAGTTGCCCTCGTCTTCGCGTTAGGGACCAATGTTCCGCTTCACGCTGAAGAATTGTTCGTTTCGGCTGCGGCCAGCCTCACCGACGCGCTGAAAGAAATCGGTGCAAAGTTCGAGAAAGAGTCGAACATCAAAATTGTTTTCAACTTTGGTGCCTCCAGCATGCTCGCGCGTCAAATCGAAGAAGGCGCGCCGGCCGATGTTTTCTTTTCCGCCGACGAAGCGCAAATGAATCGGTTGCAAAATAAAATTGTTCCGGCAACACGGTGCGACTTGCTCACTAACGTTCTCGTTGTTATAGCGCTCAAAGATTCAGCGCAAAATCTGAGTCAACTTTCCGATCTCGCGAAACCTGAAGTCACGCGCATCGCAATCGCGGATCCGCAGGGAGTTCCTGCCGGTGTCTACGCGAAGGAAGTACTCACCAATGCGAATTTGTGGGACAGAATCGAACCTAAAATCGCCCCGACGGAAAATGTGCGTGCGACCCTCGCAGTCATGGAAGCAGGAAACGCCGACGCCGGATTCGTTTATAAAACTGATGCGATGATTTCGGCGAAAGTCAGGATCGCGCTGCAGATTCCAGCGGAATTCGCACCGAAAATCGTGTACCCCGCAGCAATTGTGGCCGGCTCTCGGCATCAGGATCAAGCGCAGCGCTTTCTTGCCTTTCTAAAAACTGAAGAAGCCGGTCAAATTTTCCGACGTTTGGGTTTTGGTCTTACGCAGTGAGTTTCTTCGGCCTGAATGAGTGGAACATCGTTCTTTTCACGCTCGCGGTCTGTGCCCTGAGCACCCTTTGCATTTTGCCATTCGGCCTCGCCCTCGCCTGGACGCTCGCGCGCAAACGCTGGCGCGGGAAAATCTTGGTGGAAACTCTTCTCACCTTGCCGCTGGTCATTCCGCCTGTCGCAACCGGTTTGATTCTGTTGAAGCTTTTTGGCCGCCATGGTCTAATTGGAGCGTTTCTATTTCAAAATTTTCATCTCGACATTGTTTTTACCTGGCGCGCGGTGGTCGTTGCCGCGGCTGTGATGTCATTTCCATTGCTCGTGCGCGCGGCGCGCGTCGGCTTCGAAAGCGTTGATGTTCACCTCGAAGAAATCGCGCTTACTCTGGGTGCCGGACCGCTCCGTACTTTTTTTGTCGTTACGCTGCCGCTGGCTGCGCGCGCGATCAGCGCTGGAATCATCCTCGCGTTCGCACGCGCGATTGGCGAATTTGGCGCTACCATTTTGGTCGCAGGAAATATTCCCGGACGCACCACCACGATTTCGCTGAAAATTTACGAAGCCGTCATTCTTGGGCAGGATGTAATCGCGTGGCGACTTGTGATCGTTTGCCTGGTAATTTCATTCGTCGCTATTTGGCTGAGCGAACGTTGGAGCCGCGGGGCGATCGGCTGATTTCGCCCGGCGCTACTATAATTGCGGCGCGGTGTCGGGCGACCAGGGGTTGCGCCGGAAATCAGCCGCAACAATTTCGTCGCGATAACGCCCCAGTAGTTCACGAAAACGCACGAGGTCGAGCGCGTGAAATTCATTGGGCAGGCCTTCCAGGTTCCGCAAAGCCAATTCGAATAAGCGCGTGGCTGGCGGCAAACGCCGGCTATGTTTGGCGTGCGATGGATACAGAAAATTTTTCTGGAGATGCACAAACGCCCCGGCTGCTTGAATCAAGGCCTGATAAAAACGCGCAAGTTCCGCATTGTTCTCCACCAGCCATAGTTGTTCGAGCACATCATGAGCCTCATAATATCTCTGCGCATTCCACAATTGGAAATAGGCCGTGTAATAATTCCGGGACGGCCCTTCCGAGGGCGCCGGGTCCAGGGAACCCACAAGGTCCGAAATCCGCTCGCGTTTATTCATTGAAGGCATAACTTCCGCAAGGCAACGCAATGGGCAATCGCTTGAGATGACACGATGACGGCGTCGCTTGTCGCTCTCCTTCTCCTTATCGTCATTGGATTAGTGATCTGCTCCGCTCTCTTTTCGGGGCTGGAGACTGCTCTTTTCGCCCTTCGGGCGCATCAATTGCGGCGCCTCGAATCCAACTATCCCGCCCTCGCCGGTTTTCTGCAAAAATTCCGCGAAAATCCGCGGCGCGTTCTCGCGGTCATCCTTCTTGGCTCCGCGCTGGTTAATGTTTTCCTGGTCGTAATTTGTCTGGCGTTGCTGTGGGAGACGCCTCGGACAACATCATTACCGCCGTGGTTGATCGCGCTCTCTCTCTTCGCCGTCATCGTTTTCTTTTGCGATCTAATTCCCAAGCTGGTTGCGCTTTCCGCGCCTTATCGTCTTTCTACACTCGGCGTTTTCACTCTGCACGCGTTAATGCCATTGCTCGAAACCGTCGGGAGCACCCTGGAAACGATTAGCGCTGCTGTCGTTGAATTGGTCACGCCGCGGCACATCCGCGCCCGGCCGCATCTATCCGATGAAGAGCTGGAGACCTTGATTCAGATCGGTGCCGAACAGGGCGCGCTCCAGGAAGCGGAGGGAGAAATGATCCAGGAGGTCTTCAAGCTGGGCGATAAAACCGCGAAAGATGTCCTCACTCCGCGCGTCGACATGTTTGCCCTGCCCGACGATCTCACCAACGAAGAGGCGATCGCGCAGTTGAAAACACGTCGGCACCGTCGCGTCCCAGTATATGCCGATTCACCTGACAACGTTCTCGGCATTATCGAAGTAAAATCGTTTCTTCTTCATCCCGAAACGCATTATACCGAGACGATGGTGCCGCCCTCGTTCGTGCCGGAAACGATGCGCGCACTCGATCTGCTGCGCAGTTTTCTGACGCGAACACAAGGCATGGCCATTGTCGTTGATGAATTTGGCGGCACTGAGGGCATTGTCACCATTTCTGACATCATCGAGGATATCCTGGGTGATGCGGCGCCTCTCGGCGAGGCCGATCTCGACATCGAACCGCTGGCGGAAGGTCGCTATCTCGTAAACGGCAGGGCGCGACTCGATGATCTGAGCGAGCAGCTCGGATTCGATTTCGATGCCTCCGGGATCGACACCATCGGTGGCTACGTTTTCACCCAACTCGGCCGTGTTCCGGAAGTCGGCACGCAATTGGAAACGCCGCGTCTGAAAATTACCGTGCGCCGTGTCAACCGCCGCCGCATTGAAGAACTGCTTCTCGAAAAAACCGTAGGCGTTGATGGCGACAGCGAGAACGGAGAACTTCCATGATCTGGTTCCTGATCGCACTTTGCTGGATGATTTCGTTTCTCTTTTCCGGGATCGAAGCAGGGCTGCTTGCGCTAAATCCAGTTCGGCTACGACATCGCGCCAAAAGCGGCGATCGCGGAGCGCAGCGACTGCAGAGAATGGTCAAGCAACCCGAGCGATTGTTCATAACCGTCCTGCTCGTGACGAATGCGGCCGATATTATCGCGTTGATCATTTTGACCCACAAGCTCGTCATCCGTTGGGGCTGGACCGGTTACGCGATCGCCGTCGCTATCGCGCTACCCGTCTACCTTTTCCTTCTCGGCGTCCTGCCAAAATCGTTGTTCCGCCGTTTTCCGTTGCGCGCTGTCGTGCGGCTTTCCCGCTTACTCGAGATAGTCACGAAGTTGCTGATGCCACTACACGCCATTGGCGGGTTTATCGAGCATTCCATTTTCGCACGCGCCAAAAATCCGCCTCGTCTCTTCGCCGGTCGGGAAGAACTAAAGATGATCGCGGTTCAAAGCGAAAAGAGCGGCGCCTTAAGCGCCACCGAACGAGCGATTATTCACAATGTCGTCGACTTCACCGCAGTGAAAGTACGCGACGTCATGGTTCCGCTCGAAAAGACAGTTTCATTCGAGACCGACGAGACCCGCGACAAAGTTCTGGAGGTTAGCGAAAAATTGGGCATCGATCGTTTCCCCATTTTTGGCGAGAACACCGAGCCGCTCGGCCTGATCAATGTCTACGATATTTTGTTCGACACCGACTCGTCGCATCCAGTGCGGCAGTACATGCGCCGAATTATCACCGCTTCCGAAAACGAATCCGCTTATCGGGTAGTGCGCCGCCTTCGCGCTGCGCGCATTGGGCTTGCCGCGGTGATCGACGGCCATCAACGTTCAATCGGCATCGTGGCGCTCGAAGATCTCGTGCGCCAGTTGGTCAAAGCCTGAGCCGGTAGAATTAATCCGTTCCGCTTGCGTTTATCCTATCCGCGAGATCCGCGTGATCTGCGGTCTCTTATTCTTCTTCCATGAAATGCACTGTACTAACGAGTGCGACGTGCGTGAAAGCCTGCGGAAAATTGCCAAGCATTCGTTTTTCTCGCGGATCATATTCCTCCGAAAACAATCCGAGATCATTGCGTAACGCCAGCAGCCGCTCCAAAAGTTCGCAGGCCTCCTTTTTGCGGCCGAGCATGTTCAAACAAGTAGCAAACCAAAATGAGCACGGCAGAAAAACACCTTCATCCCCAGGTAAGCCATCAACATTTTCCTCCTCCGGTTTGTAACGCAGCACAAAACCTTGCACCACCAGATCACGTTCGATTGCAGCGATAGTATTACGCACACGCTCGTCTTCGATGGGGAGAAACCCGATCATCGGCATCATCAGCAAACTGGCATCTAGCGCATCGGTTCCGTAGTACTGCGTGAACGCTTTCACCTTCAAATTGTAACCGCGTTCGCAAACTTCCTCGTGGATCTGATCGCGAATTTTTTTCCAGCGCGCCAGATGTTCGTTGGCCGGCATCCCGCCTTTCTCGATCAACTGCACAGCGCGATGAAATGCCAGCCATGCCATCATTTTCGAATGCGTGAAATGTTTGCGTCCGCCGCGCACTTCCCAAATCCCTTCGTCTGGTTCCTGCCAATGTGATTCGAGAAATTTCATTAGCGCTACTTGTAACCTCCAATCCGTCTCCTCGATTTAACCGGCGAGCCATTCAATCTCGAATTCCGGCAGGCGCCGCTCACCGCGCGTCCCGTAGAGAATCTGCATTTGCGCGGGGCTGCCCGCGATCGTGCGCAGGAGCCACCCACGCCAGGCGCGCGCTTCTTCGACGAAACCAGAGCGAGTCAATGCAAAGAGGGTGAATGTCGCATCGCGCAGCCAGCAATAACGGTAATCCCAGTTGCGTACCCCGCCAATCTTTTCCGGCAACGAAGTGGTCGCTGCAGCCACGATTCCACCGGTCGGAGCATAGGTGAGCCCTTTGAGGACAACGAGAGAACGCTTGACTGCGTCGCCCCATTTACCGCCGTGTCGGCAGCTGCCGGCCCAATCATTCCAATACTTTTCCGTGTCGCGCAGCGCGTGATCGGGATTGATCGCACGCGGCGGGCGGTTGTGTGACTGGTACCAGGTGAGCACGAAGGGCACGCGCTCGCCCTTTGCGACTTCGAACTCCGCCACGGTCGTGAGATCTTCTCCGCGCGTTTCAATCGGCGTTCGCAAGACGAGTCCGTTCGGTCCAGCAATGGCTTCCAATCCATCACCACATTTCCGCACCCATGGCACCACGTCGCCGTAATCAAAGCGAACGATCAGCTCCATTCGCATCGAAACTTTTCCGTCCACACCTTCGACGATGCGGACGATGTCCGGATTCGTTCCGCGCGGCGGCATGAAATCAATCAACCGCACCGCGCCGTCCTTCGTTTCAAAGGTAGTTTCGAGAATCAACGTATAGCCCCGATATTTCCGCGTCACGGTTGCTGAATCATCAGTCGGCGTAATGAGCCAGCGGCCATTCTTCGGTTCGCCGATCAGTGCCGCAAAACAGGAAGGGGAGTCAAACCGTGGAAAACAAAGCCAATCGACCGAACCATTTCGACCAACCAGCGCCGCCGTCTGCGTGTCGCTAAGAAATGCGTAGTCCTCGATCTTCACCGTCTTCCTATTCGCTCGTGCTCCTGCTCCTACGCTTGCTCCTCTTCGGGCTTCACGGCTTACATCTCTGCCAGCTTCCCGATCCCATCTTTCGTTAGTCGAAAGACTCGCCATTCCTCCAGCGGCACCGCACCCAGCTTTTTGTAAAACTGAATTGCGGGGTCATTCCAGGTCAGGACCGCCCATTCCATTCGTCCGCAATTATGATCGCGAGCGATCTTTGCCAGATGTACCAGCAGTGCGCGCCCGTAACCGCGGCCGCGCATTTCCGGTTTTACAAATAAATCCTCGAGGTAGAGCCCAGGCCGCCCGAGCCAAGTGGAGAAATTAAAAAAATAAACCGCAAAACCGACCGGGGCGGCGTTTTCAAACGCAATGACGACTCTCGCCGCCGGCTCCGCTCCAAAGAGCACTTCACGCAATCCTTCTTCCGTAGCGAAGACATCATTTGGCGCGAGTTCGTAGGTCGCAAGATCGCGGATCAACTGCAAAATAATTGCGATGTCCGTGATGGTGGCATCGCGAACCTCGAAGCATCTCTCACTCATTTCTTCAGATTGCATAATCTTTCGACACGCTCATCAAAGACACACCAAACGTGCGAAGATAGCTGATGTAGCTGCCGCCGTCACCGGCGGCAGATTTTGTCAGGCCCTGGCGCCGGTGGCGACGGCAGCTACAACGCCACCCCCGTGGGATCGAGCTCTACATGTTGGACGCGAGCCCGCGCCATGTGGAGACGACGTCACTTTCGCAGATCGCGGCGTCGCATCGCCTGGCTTCTGGAAGAGACTCTAGCCTCTCGCAGTCGCGTCTTGACAAATCGGCCAAAGCGAAGTCAATCGATGTCGTTGCGCGTGAACCGAAATTTCCTTTGCCTTGTCGCATCGCCGGCGGTGGCTGCGATGGCGTCATTCAGCGGCCTCATAGCACCGCCTGCGCACGGCCAAGAACTACCTTCGCTCATCAACGTCGTCGATTATACCAAGTTGCTGCCGCTTCTGCCTGAAGCGCCCGCTGGTTGGACGGCCGATAAGCCGAATGGTTCAACCACTGACGTCGGCGGATTCAAATTGACTAATGTGCACCGCGATTACCGCAAAGGTGAAGGCGATAACGTCCCGACGACGGCGATTAGCATCCTCGATTCTGCGGCCAACCCCGATTATGTCGAGGCCACGACTGCGGCATGGAAGTTCAGCACGACCTCCACCGAAGGCTATTCCAAATCGGTCAACCTCGATAGCCATGACGGCTTCGAGACATTTGAGAACGAAGGCAAACACGGCACGCTCTGGCTGATGGTGGCGAAGCGATATTTTGTTCAAATCGAAACGCAGGGGCAGGATCCCGCTGCGCTTCAAGAATGGGCCAAACGCGTCGATATCAAAAAACTCGCAACGATTAAGTGATCGTGCGCGCGATCATCTAATCAGTTATCCGTTTTTGGTTATCGGCTTTCAGAGTTCTCCGCTCTTTGCTCTTTCACCTCTCAATTCGCGTCTTCTTTTTCAGAACGTATCATCGGCACAAACCGAACCGGCAACACTGCGCTCTGCTGCAGACGGCCATTCTTTTTTTCAAAAAGATAGAGTTCCTGCGCGAACTTGATTCCGACCGGTATGATCATGCGCCCGCCTTCTTTCAATTGATCGAGCAATGGTTGCGGCACGCGCTCGGGCGCGCAGGTCACGATAATGGAATCGAACGGCGCATTTTCCGGCCAGCCTTTGTAACCGTCGCCGAACTTTACATGCACGTTTTTGTACCCGAGACGTTGCAGCGTTGCTTCGGCGTTTTTGGCCAACGGCTCGATGATTTCAATTGTATAAACCTTCGCGACCAGCTCGGCCAAAATCGCCGCCTGATACCCGGAGCCGGTCCCGACCTCGAGCACGCGATCCGTCGGTTGCGGCTGCAGCTCTTCGGTCATAAACGCAACGATGAAGGGTTGCGAAATGGTTTGGTCATATCCGATTGGAAGAGCTTTGTCGGTATAACTCTCCGCGCGATATTCCGCCGGCACGAATTCTTCCCGCGGAACCTTGCGCAGTGCCGACAACACCCGCTCCGTTACCAGCCCACGCATGACGATTTGCTCCTTCACCATACGTTCACGCTGCGCCGCAAAATCAGCAACCTGTGTCTGCGCCGGGCTGCAACTGGCGCAAATCCACACAGCGGCGATAACCAGGAGTCGCCTCATCAACTAATAATACACCTGGACTGTGATTTTCGCCTTCTGTTCCGGGGTAGCACACGCAACGCCGGTCCGGCTCGGACTGTCGGCGCGTCTCGCCGAACTGAACTTTCCACGAACGGCCAAATGAATCTCGACGTAATGATCAAGGAAAGTTCACGATTGCGAGACGCAATCGCCAACACGCGAGACGCGTGCGCTACCCGACCCATGTCTGAAGATCGCAAAGGTTTGGCAAAGATCCGCGAGGCTGCATTCGCCAGAGTTGATATCGCTTCGCTTGTTTTTTTCCGGATCGTCTTCGGTCTCGTTAATGCCGGGTTGGTGGTACGCGTATTGTGGCAACATCTACTCGGACCGTGGTGGGCCAGCGCTCCGTTCCTTTTTAATTACGCCGGTTTTTCCTGGGTAAAACCCTGGCCGGGCATTTGGCTCCAATTCCATTGGATCACACTCGGCGTTTTCGCTCTCTTTATCGCGATTGGTTTCCTTTATCGAATTAGCACCGTTCTCTTTTTCCTCAGCCACACTTATTTCTTCCTTCTTGATCAGGGTCGCTACGTCAATCACCTCTATCTCATCGGGCTGTTCGGCCTTCTTTTTGTTTTCGTCCCGGCCCACCGCGCGTTCTCGATTGATGCCTGGTTGAACCCGAACTTGCACGCTCAGACTGTCCCCGCCTGGGGACTCTGGCTCTTTCGAACTCAAATGGCGGCGGCTTATTTTTTTGCCGCCAGCTACAGATCGCTGTTGCTCGATTTATTTCTCGCACCACTGCTTTTATGGCGACGGACGCGCCTGACGGCATTTGCGCGGCGGTGACTTTTCATCTTCTAAATGCGTGGATTTTCGATCTCGACATTTTTCCTTGGCTCGCCATTGCTGCTACCACTCTGTTTCTTTCGCCGAGCTGGCCGCGCCGGATCCTTCGCCTTCATTTACCTGCGGTGGAAAGAAACGAACCTGTTTCTCAACGGAAGCAAACGCTGGTGCTGAGTTTGGCGGCGATTTATGTCGCGTTCCAAATACTCGTCCCCCTGCGCAATTTCATTCACCGCGGCGGGATCGAATGGAGCTGCATGGAACATCGGTTCAGTTGGCAAATGATGCTGCACCGGCACACCATCACAACTTACTTGTATGTGACCGACCCGAATATTGGACAGGATGTTCAGATGGAACCGGAGATGTATCTGAGTCGCAAACAAATCAGCCGCATGGGCTGGCGACCCGATATGGTTCGACAATTTGCCCATTACCTGGCTCAACGTTTACCACAATACGGCTCCCAGCCCCTCCAGGTAGAAGTCCGCATGTTTGTTTCCATCAATGGCCGCAAGCCCGCACTAATTTTCGATCCCAATGTCAATCTTGCCGCCGAGCCACGAACTTTGAAGCCGCCACGCTGGCTGCGGGAAATTCACGACCCCTTACCGCCGCCTGGACAGGATTATTCAGGTGAGCCTTACGCGCATGGCTCCGAAAGCGAACCATAGACGGATCTCGTAACGCGGGAGGCAAAAAATGTAAATTTGGAAGCCAGGAATCCATGAAAAAATCCGAGAATCATCCAGCTCTCCTGGATTCCTGGTTTCCAGATTCCTTTCCCAACCGAGTACAGGGCAGCGCAAATTCCTTTTCTTCCGCTCCCAGGTAGCTAATTTCACCAGCTTTTCATGGACGAAGATCGTAAGACTCCGGAGCAACGCGCTCAGATGACCGACATCGAGCGTCTGCGTCATTCGACTGCACATGTTCTGGCGACAGCGATCCTCAAAATCTGGCCGGAGGCGCAGTTCGCGGCCGGGCCGCCAGTCGACAATGGCTTCTACTATGATGTCGATCTACCGCACCGGATCTCACCCGACGACTTCGAAAAGATCGAGGCGGAGATGAAGAAAGAGATCAAGGCGAACCATCCCTTCGAGCGCGTGGAAGTTTCGCGTGATGAAGCTCTCGCGCTGGGAACGAAAGGGAGGCTCGCGGCATTGAGCGATCGGAACGAACCCAGCAAGTTCAAGCTCGATATCATCGAGAACATTCCGCCAGGGGAAACGATTTCACTCTATCGCAACGGCGATTTCATTGATCTTTGCGCCGGCCCACACGTCATGCGCACCGGAAACATTGGCGCGTTCAAGCTCACCAGCCTCGCCAGCGCTTATTATAAAGGCGACGAAAAGAATCCGCAGCTCCAGCGCGTTTACGGTACCGCCTTCAAGACCAGGAAAGAGCTCGATGATTACTTTGCCATGCTCGAGGAGGCGAAGAAACGCGACCATCGCAAGCTCGGGCGGGAACTCGAGCTTTTCGTTTTTGACGATGACGTCGGCCCGGGTCTTCCGATGTTTTTGCCCCGCGGTGCAGTGATTGCCGAGGAACTAGAGAAACTCGCAAAGGAAACCGAGTTCGCGGCTGGTTATCAACGAGTCCGGACGCCGCACATCGCGCGTGAGAGCTTGTACAGAAAGAGCGGTCATGTCCCCTACTACGTTGAATCGATGTTCCCGCCGATGGAGTTGCTCGAAGAAGGTGATCGCAAAAAGTTGGAGAATCTCGCGATAGCAAAAGCGAAACACCTAAAAAGCTTCGATGAAGCGAGCGAGCGCGTTTGGGTCCGGTTCTTTGATGAATTAAAAAAACCCGAAACGTCACGAGAAGATTTGTTCGATGAGCTTGGATTGATCAACGCTGCGGAAGATGCCGACCGTGCACAAATAGCACGGATCGACGAACTCAGTCGAAGTCTTGGCGATCGCTACTACCTCAAGGCGATGAACTGTCCGCATCACCACAAGTTGTTTGCAGCGCTGCCTCGCAGCTATCGCGACCTCCCCTTGCGACTGGCGGAATATGGGACGGATTATCGGTACGAGAAGAGCGGCGAGTTGTTCGGGCTTATGCGGGTGCGCTCGCTGCAGATGAACGACGCTCATCTCTACATGACGCCGGAGCAGTTCGAGGCGGAGTTCAACGCCGTGAACCAGATGTATCTGAATTATTTCAAGCTCTTCGGGATCGACAAATATCTGATGCGCTTCTCAACCCATGATCCCGCAAAGCTCGGCCAGAAATTTGTCGATGAACCAGAGCTTTGGAAAAAGACCGAGGATATGACGCGGAACGTCCTAAAAAATTCTGGAATTAATTTTGTCGAAGTGCCGAACGAAGCGGCGTTTTACGGCCCGAAGATCGACGTGCAAGCGTGGAGCGTGATCGGACGTGAGTTTTCTATCGCGACCAATCAGGTCGATTTCGCCCAACCGCGCAGTTTTGATCTGCGCTACAAAGATCGCGATAACACCGAAAAGACGCCGATCTGCATTCATCGTGCACCGCTCGGCACCCACGAGCGTTTCATCGGCTTCCTGATCGAACATTACGCCGGTAATTTCCCGCTCTGGCTATCTCCCGAACAGGTTCGCATCTTGACTATCGGCGACGAGCCTGAACTTCTGGATTACGCCCGAGCCATCCTCAACGAACTGCGCGGTCATCAAGTCCGCGCCGAGATCGATATTTCAACCGACAAGATTAACGGCAAAATCCAGCGGGCCGAGCAGATGAAAGTCCACACCATGTTTGTTATCGGCAAACGCGACCTGGAAGCCAAGGTCATCAGCGTCCGCGTTCACGGCAGAGGAAACCTCGGAGCCACGCCGCGAGACGAAGTTATTTCTACGTTGCTCGAGCAGATTAAAACGCGCGCAGCTTGAGTTGCACTATGCAGTTCCTCCTTAACTGGCCGTGGGTGCTGTCCTTCTTTTTCGTCTCGTCCGTTACTACTGCCATTGCCGTTGCTGGGCTATATCTGGTACGAAAAAGATTCCCGGCAGATGTATTAAAGGAGAATCACGAGGTAGCGGCGATCATCTTTAATGCTTTCGGTGTGCTTTATGCCGTCGTCGTCGCATTTGTTGTCTTCGTGACATGGAACGGCTACGACGAAGCTACAAAAAACCTGCAATTAGAGGCCAGTCAGGTCATCGACCTCTCTCACAGCGCCAAAGCATTCCCCGACCCGGCGAGCAAAGTCATTCAAGACGGACTAATTAATTACACTAATTCAGTTCTTAATGACGAGCTAAGACGAATGGCAGGGGGTGACATAGGCGTCTCTTCGACCGGCTCGTTGAGAAATCTGATCGCGGTGTTTGATAACATGGAGGATAAATCGATTCCCAACAGAGAGCTATACATGGAATCGTTAAGGCGAGTAAATAATCTCGCCGAATATCGCCGGCTCAGGATTTTCGCGGGGAACGATACGGTGCCGCCAATGATGTGGCTGGTCATGCTGGTAGGTGGATTAATAATGGTTTTGTACACCTATTTCTTCGGCGTCAGGAATATTCGGGCGCAATGCATAATGACGTCTGCGCTCACAATAATGATCAGCCTGATTTTATTTGTCGTTTATGTTCTCGATCACCCGTTCACAGGAACCGGTAAAGTGAGTGCGAGACCCTTTAGCGAAGCCATGGAACTGATGCAAAAAGAGTATTCGGAGCCGTCGCTACAAAAATGAATATGCCGACTTCACCTGCCCACCAAAAAGCGTGCTCTGCGACGTTGCAGCTCCAGGAAGCGCTCAAAAAATATTTCGGCTACGACGAATTTCGTCCGCTGCAGCAGGAAATCATCGACGATGCGCTGGCAAGACGGGATGTGTTTGCGTTGTTGCCGACGGGCGGTGGCAAGTCACTTTGCTTTCAATTGCCGGCGTTGTTGCGCGATGGGGTGACGATTGTGGTGTCACCGTTAATCGCGCTGATGAAGGATCAAGTCGATGCGCTGCGGACGAGCGGAATTGCGGCGACGTTTTTGAATTCAACGCTTGACGCAAACGAAGCGCGCGCACGATTCCGTGGACTCCATCGCAATGAATTTCGTCTGCTCTACGTCGCGCCCGAACGGCTAATGATGGAAACCTTTCTGGAGAGCGCGCTCAACTGGAATATTGCCCAAATCGCGATCGACGAAGCGCACTGCATCAGTGAATGGGGTCACGATTTTCGTCCGGAATATCGGGAGCTGAAAAAATTGCGGGCGCAGTTTCCCGATGTTCCGATTATGGCGCTAACGGCGACCGCCACCAAGCGGGTGCGCGACGACATCGTCAAGCAACTGAAGCTACGCCAGCCGCGTTGTTATGTTGCGAGTTTCAATCGACCAAACCTGATTTATCGGGTGATGCCGAAGTCTTCTGCCTACCAGCAGGTGCTGGATTTTGTGCGGGCGCGTCCGAATGAGAGCGGCATCGTCTATTGCGCCAGCCGCAAATCGAGCGACGCGCTGGCGGAAAAACTAACGAGAGATGGGATCAAGGCGCTGCCGTATCACGCCGGAATGGAATCGAAAGAACGGACGCGCAATCAGGAAGCATTTCTGCGCGACGATGCGCGCGTGATTACGGCAACGATTGCCTTCGGCATGGGCATCAACAAACCGAACGTGCACTACGTCATTCATCACGATCTGCCGAAGAACATCGAAGGGTATTACCAGGAGACCGGGCGCGCGGGACGCGATGGTTTGCCGAGCGAGTGCGTGCTGCTCTTCAGTGTCGGCGACGTAGTAAAACAACGGCGGTTTATTGAGGAAAAAAGCGAAAGCGAACAGCGGATCGCGCACGAGCAATTGCGCACAATGATCGCGTATGCCGAAACACGGGAATGCCGGCGCGCGACGTTGTTGCGGTACTTCAGCGAAAGCTGGCCGCCCGCTAGGTCTGCAGCCGACACGGCTGCCACCACAGGAAGAGGAGAAATTTCCTGCCACGGCTGCGATAATTGCCTAGAACCACGCGAAACCTTCGACGGCACCATTGCCGCGCAAAAATTTCTGTCCTGTGTGCATCGAGTCGAGGCGAAGCAGGGATTTGGATTCGGCTTAAATCATATCGTGGAGGTGCTGGTCGGTGGCACCAACGAAGCAATCGAAAGACGCGGGCATGATCAGCTATCGACATTTGGGGTTGGCAAAGATTTACCCCGTGAACAATGGCAAAGAATCGGGCGCGAATTGTTGCGCCTTGGCCTGGTGGAAGCCGCCCCTGGAAAATTTGCAACCCTGAGCGTGACGGACGCGGGCATGACTGCGTTGCGAAAACGCACACCGATCACATTAACCAAGCCGTTCGAAGCACCGGCGAAGAAAGTTCGTGTCCCGCGCGCCGGAGAAATCGAATGCGACGAAGAACTCTTCGAACGCTTGCGCACCCTGCGACGAAGGATTGCCGACGAACGCGATGTGCCCGCCTACATTATTTTTTCCGACGCAACGTTACGCGAGATGGCTCGCGCGTGTCCGCAAAACAAAAATGAGTTCGGGCAAATCGGCGGTGTAGGACAACGGAAGCTAAAGGAATTTGCGGAGCCATTCCTGGCTGAAATCAGAGAGTATTTGCGCACCAACGGAACGGTCATAGGTTCGCCGCCGCGATCGGATCGTTTATTGGTGTGAGTATCGGCGCCTGAAGGCCGGATGGGAATGCCATTGGCAAAGGGGCACGACCTCTGCTGTTTCCTCGGGCGAAATGGAATACGAAGATGCCGAGGCAGACGAAGTGGATGATTGCATCCCCATTCCACTTACTTTCTGGCAAAAACTCGGACCACGCTTGGTAGCAGTAATCGCTTTGTTCGGTCCAGCTGTGACGGTTTTCCTGACTCAGAATTTGTCTTCACGGCACGAACTGATCCAAGCCGTTAAGGAACAGCCGCTGCCGACTGGATACGCCATCGAAACTGCAAAATCCACACTAGAGCCAAGGCCTGCCCCGACCGCGCCGATTACGGTCGACATGATCGCGGCTCCGCCGCGTTCCGTTATCGATCAACCGGCCAGTCTCCAGTTAACGACCAGCCCAACCGGCGCGACGTTCGCCGTCTACGCCGGGATCATTGCCGACCAGACCCCACCCGCTTCCCCCGCGCCGCTACGCAGCGGGACGTCACCGGGAACGGTCGATGAGCTTCGCGGCGGAATTTACACGATTTTTTTTCACAAAGACGGCTGGCCAGATAGTCGCACCGACGTTCAGCTGCAGGCGGGCCAAATTCTTCCGGTTGCATATTCCCTTCCGCACGGCGAGCTCACGATCACCAGCAGCCCAAGTGGCGCGGAAATTTTGCTTCCTTCCGCTGAGACAGCAGACCCTACACAACGTCCGCAAACGCCCTCCGAGCTAGGTCCGGTCCCATAACGCCTGGCCTGTGTCATCCCGAATCGCGTAGACGATGAGGAATCTCACCAAAGGTGACGGATATGACTGAAGTAAGTGCGGCCGCGGAATCTGTATTCGAGAGATCCTTCGCTTGCGCTCAGGATGACAACGCGTCGACGAAAGGTTGGCGCCGACATCGAAGGCGCCCGTGACGCTTCCGCTTGGGTTCGTAGAGCTCGTTACCTTCTCTTGACCCTGTCGGCGATTTCACACTATTCTCCGCTCGCGTCGACCGGCGAACACTAACATGCGCAAGGAACTTACTCTCCGCGGGCTAATCATTGGGATCATTATCACGTTGGTGTTCACTGCGGCCAACGTCTACTTCGGTCTCAAGGCCGGCCTTACTTTTTCGACGTCGATTCCAGCAGCGGTCATTTCGATGGCGATGCTGCGCGGTTTCAAGGACGCGACGATCCAGGAAAATAACATCGTGCAAACAGTCGCTTCGGCAGCGGGAACACTGTCGTCGATCATCTTCGTGTTGCCGGGTCTGATCATGATCGGTTGGTGGACTGAGTTCCCGTTCTGGATTTCATTTTGGATCTGCGCCCTCGGCGGAATTCTCGGGGTGATGTATTCAATCCCGCTGCGCCGCGCGTTGGTCACTCAATCCGACCTGCCGTATCCCGAAGGCGTCGCATGCGCTGAGGTGCTGAAAGTTGGGAGCAGTGGCGATTCGGAACACGCCGCGGAGGTTGAACATGGTCGGGCCGGTCTTCTGGCGGTGTTGTGGGGATCGATTGTGGCCGCGGTCTTTGCGGTCGTTGTTCAGACGCAACTATTCGCCGCTGATGTTGCTCAGACCTTTCGCATCGGGAAGCGCGGCGCGGTGAGCGGTTACGATTTCTTTTTGTCGTTCGCTCTTCTCGGCATTGGACACCTCGTCGGTTTATCCGTCGGAATCGCGATGCTCATCGGTGCATTGATCGGTTGGGGCTGGGGCGTGCCGCACTTTTCCTCCATTGCCGGTGACATCACGACCGCGGCAGCGACGCTCGCGCAGAGAACCTGGAGCACGAAGGTTCGTTTTGTCGGTGCCGGCGCGATCGGCGTTTCCGCGATATGGACCTTGTTGAAATTGGTGAAGCCGGTCGCAAGCGGCCTTGCCGGCGCAATGGCCGCATCTCGTGCACGAAAGGCCGGCAAGGGGGACACGCTGCCAATCACCGAGCGCGACATTCCCATCGGCGTTGTTGGTATCGTCACGCTCGCTTGCATGGTGCCAATTGGATTGTTACTCGGCTATTTCGCCAACCAGAGCGGTCTCGCCGCGAATATGACGACGCTTGTTATTGGCGGGGTCGCCTACATCGTCCTGATGAGCTTTTTCGTCTCCGCGGTGTGCGGTTACATGGCCGGCTTGATTGGTTCGTCCAACAGTCCGCTCTCTGGTATCGGCATTCTGGTGGTGATCGGCGCTGCGCTATTGCTGGTGATCGGGGTAAAACCGTACGTGTCGCCGGACGCGCATAAGGCACTTATGGCGTTCGCACTTTTTACCACCGCCGTCATCTTCAACGTTGCGGCAATTGCGAATAACAACCTGCAGGATCTCAAAACCGGCCAGCTGGTTGACGCGACGCCGTGGAAGCAACAGGTAGCGCTCATCATCGGCGTCATTGCGGGAGCTTTCGTAATTCCTCCTGTCCTCGATCTCGTTAATCACGCCTACGGATTCGTCGGCGCGCCCGGGGCGGAAGCGCGCACAAGTCCGTTGCCCGCACCGCAAGCGGGGTTGATTTCCTCCCTGGGACAGGGCGTCATCGCCAAAAATATCGATTGGAGCCTGATCCTGACCGGTGCATTCATCGGTGTCGGCATCATCCTGCTCGACGAGATCCTCGCGCGCACAACAAAGCATATGCGTGTTCCGCCGCTCGCTGTCGGGCTTGGAATTTATCTGCCGACACAAAGCACGTTGATGATCGTTGTTGGAGCGATTGTCGGCTGGTTTTTCGACCGGAAAGCTGATCGCAGCCCAAGGCCCGAATCTGCGAAGCAGCTCGGCGTCTTACTCGCCTCCGGGTTGATCGTCGGTGAAGGGATTATTGGGGTAGTGATTTCCGCCATCATCGTCTTCTCCGGCAAAGACGCACCGCTGGCACTGGTCGCTGAAACCAAAGATCAGCAAATCACGGCGTAAGAGTTCGTGACTTGCCTTGGGCTGTGGCCAGCATTAGAGGCTTATTATGGCCTCAAATAATTATGCGCATCCCGAAGCGCTGGTCGAAACGGACTGGCTGGCGCAACATTTAAAGGACGACGGTATTCGCATTATCGAGTCGAATGAAGACATTTTGCTCTACGATACCGGGCATATTCCCGGCGCCGTTCACATCGACTGGCGGGCCGATCTGCAAGATCCCGTCATTCGGGATTACATTCAGCCGGATAAGTTTGCCGAATTGTGCAGCCGCAACGGCATTACGCCTGAAACGACCTGCATTTTTTACGGCGACAAATCGAATTGGTGGGCATGCTACGCACTCTGGGCATTCCGATTGTTCGGACACGACAAGGTAAAAATTCTCAACGGCGGCCGCGACAAATGGAAAGCGGAAGGCCGCGAGATGACGCGCGAAGTGCCGAAGTATCCGCGCACGAATTACCCGGTGCCAAAGCGTCGCTACGACAAGGAGATTCGAGCTTTCGCGGACGAGGCGCTGGCACAGAGCAAGGCGAAAAAGCCGTTGATTGATGTTCGTTCACCCGGTGAATACAAGGGCGAGATCACCCACATGCCGGAGTATCCGCAAGAGGGCGTGCTGCGTGGAGGTCACATCCCGGGTGCCAAGAGCGTGCCTTGGAAAACGGCGGTCAAGGACGATGGCACCTTCAAAGCCGCAGCAGACCTCGAGAAGATTTACATTCAAGGCTGCGGCGTTAATCAAAATACCGACACCGTGGTTTATTGCCGGATCGGCGAACGCTCCAGTCACACTTGGTTTGTGCTCACTTATCTGCTCGGGCTAAACAACGTCCGCAATTACGATGGTTCGTGGACGGAATGGGGCAATCGCGTCGGCGTGCCAATCGAAAAGAGCGAGTGAATGTAGCCGCGGCCGCTGGCCGCGGTATCTCTCAATTGGATCCCAAGCCGCGGTCGACGTCCGCGGCTACACACGCACCTGGACCTCGATCGGCAGACAATGGCTGATCATGTAGTTGTTAGCATCAGCATCCCGTTCCATCGGCTGAACCCGACCCCGTGAATCCGTGGCGCGTGCCATCAGCGTGTACTTGCCTGGCGCGGGGATTGTCCACTCAAATTCCCACAAACGCCACGCAGTTTCGGTCGCGTCGCCGTTGAGAGTCGCTTCGCCCCATGATTTGCCGCCATCGCAGCTGATCTCCACCTTGGTAACGACTGCCATCCCCGTCCAGGCCGCGCCTTTAACGACATACTTTGAATTCGCAGCAATCACTTCGTCGTTGCCTGGTCGCGCGATTTCCGCTTTCACCTGCATTTCAGCTAAGGGGACAAGGACCGGTCCGTTCTCGTCGCGTTTCCAATAGGCGTAGTCGATTGACTGATAGTAACCATTGAATGCCTGATCGGTAACAATGAGTCGCTGAAGCCATTTGACCGATGCCATCCCGTACCATCCGGGCACGATGGCGCGCAGCGGAAAACCGTGCGCGGCCGGAAGCGGCTCCCCATTCATGGCGAAAGCCAGCAACACATCATGCATTGCTTTTTCGACCGGCACACTGCGTGCGAAATTCACTTTCCCAGCTGGTCGCGGCAGCTCCGCAATCGTTCCATTGTCCGCGCCTTCAAAGACAATTTCATGCGCAGTATCCGAAATCTGGGCGCGTTCTAGCACATCCCGCAGCCTCACGCCGGTCCATTCTGCGTTTCCGACGGCCCCGAGTTCCCATTGCACCCCTTTGACTTTCGGGATCAGAAACACACGGCTGTTCCCGGCACACTCTATCGTTGCCATGACTGTGTGCGCTGGCATTTGGCGTAACTCTTCCATTGTCATCTCGAACGGGCGCGCGACCTTACCTTGGACTTTTAAACGCCATTTGCGCTCATTGATCGTCGGGATCGGAAAACGGCAGCGAACGTAAAAGCGCTCCGTCGGTGTGACGAAGCTCTCGAGCGCACCGAACGGCATCTCGAGATTCGGCGGTTCCTTCTCCCGCGTGATCATGTTCGCACGGAACTATGCTGCTTTTTCCTGAGCCGCGTTATGATGGACCGGATACCGCGCCCCTTTCCATGCGTGCCAGCTGCCGGGAACATTGCGCACGTCGACAAATCCTTCCGCTTTCAGAATGCTGGCGGCGATGCTGGCGCGATAACCGCTGGCGCAGTAAACCGCTGTCGGCTTTGACTTATCCAATTCGCCGAGGCGCTTCCACAACTCAGACAGAAAAATATGACGTGCCCGCGGGACGTGGCCGCCCTTCCACTCGCGACTCGAACGGACATCGAGGATCTGTAATTCAGGGCCGGCATCTTTCAATTCGTGCACGCTCATCTGCGCAATTTGCGCAAACGGATAACCGGCGTTGTCCCATGCTTTCATTCCGCCGACGAGATAGCCTGCGAATTTGGTGAAGCCGGTGCGAATAAACAGGCGCACGATTTCATCAAGATCATCGTCTTTCTCCAACACCAATAAGATCGGTTGCTCGGGATCGAGTAATGAGCCGGCCCAGATCGAAAGCATTGCTGATCCGCCAATGTTTAACGCACCGGGAATATGTGCGGCGCCAAAAGCGAGCATCGTCCGGGTATCGACCAGAATGCCTACTCGCTCGTCGACTGCCTTTTTGAATGCCTTAGGCGGTAAAGCGGTAACACGCGGTAATCCTCCGAGCACTTCCGGACCCTCCGCGTTCACCTTTTTCATGCGCGGATAATATTTCGGGATGGGCGGCGCGGTGGAGACGGCAAACCGGGTGAACGATTCTACGTCCTTAAACTGCAAAAAAGGATTAAGTGGTCGCTCATAACCGATGGTAGTGTTTAAGCGGTCACCAATTTCTGCCCCACAAGGCGATCCACTGCCATGTGCCGGATAAATGATAACGCTGTCGGGCAGCTTCATATAAAAGTCGCGCAGGGTGTGAAATTGCTGGGCCGCGAGTTTGCCGGTCTCTTTTTCTCCCAGTAGATCCGGACGCCCCGCCGAATTGACGAAAAGCGAGTCGCCGCTCAAAACTCCCCATGGAACTTCCGGATGTTCTGAGTCCGCCAACAAATAGGAAAGGTGCTCAGGGGTATGGCCGGGAGTATGCCGTGCCGTGATGATCACGGAACCAAGTTTGAAGGCGTCACCATCAGAGACTTTTTCGTTTTCAAAACCGTAACGCGCACCTCCTTCGTGACTGACGTAAATCTTCGCGGAATCAACCCGGCCCTGAAGCTCCCGCGCCCCGCTAACGAGATCTGCATGAATGTGGGTCTCAAAGATATGAGTAATGGCGACGTTTTTTGCACGCGCCAATTCCACATAAACGTCAACGTCTGCTCGTGGATCAAAGACCGCCGCGATGCCTTCTTCGTCATCGCCGATTAAGTAAGAAATTTCAGCCAACCCTTCTGTTTGAATTGTTTCAAAGACTAATGACATAACCCGTAACTATACCGCCGAGGCTCCGATCCAGGCAAGCCGCAGCAAAGAAAAACAATGCGTCGCTCGCTCGATTGGGACATTATTGGTATGATTTGGTCGTACTCCCCGAAATGCGAATTCTATTGATCGAAGATGAAAAGAAGACCGCGGCTTATCTGGCCAAAGGTCTAGGCGAAGCCGGCTTTCAAGTCACGAACGCGGAAGACGGCGACACCGGCCTGGAATTCGCGCTAAGCAGATCATTCGACCTCTTCATTATCGACGTGATGCTGCCGAAAAGAGATGGATGGTCGATTGTATCGACGCTGAAGAGAAAGGAAGTTCGCACGCCCATTCTTTTGTTAACAGCGCGTGATAGTGTCCGTGACCGGGTAAAAGGACTCGAGCTCGGGGCCGACGATTATCTGATCAAGCCATTTGCCTTTTCCGAATTACTAGCAAGGATGCGGTCGGTCTTGCGTCGTTCCCAAAGTGTGCAGTCACCGGAGCACTTGCGCATCCACGACCTGGAGATTGACACCCGCCGTCACAAGGCCTGTCGCGCCGGCGCCCCGCTTAATCTTACCTCTAAGGAGTTCTTATTGCTGGCCCATTTAGTCCGGAATGCGGGTGAAGTGGTGTCGCGCAACGAAATTGCGAACCAAATCTGGGAAATCAATTTTCCCATTAACACGAACGTCGTCGATGTAATGGTGCGACGCTTACGGGCGAAAATGGACGACCCATTCGAGGAGAAACTGGTGCGAACCATTCGCGGCGTCGGTTATGTCCTTAAGTCAGACTAGGAGTCTGTTGAAAACCCTTATCCTGACCTTTTCCCAGTGGAAGAAGGAGCGTAGTTCGCTATCAGACGATCCAAAACTGAGCGCGGGTTCCTCTCTCGCTCTCTCCCGCTGGGGGAGACGCATCCCGCGTATGCGGGAGCAGTGAAGGCAGTCCTTCAATGGTATAGCAGGCCGCGATCAATCGCGTCGCAGCTTGTCCTTCTTTTTACCTTGGCGGCAGCACTGCTTCTATTCTGCGGGCTCGGCGCCTTCTACTTGATTGTAGTTCAGCACGCATTCGCGGAAGACAATGAATTTCTCGCTGACCGACTTTCCTCGCTGGAAAGGGAATTGAGCCGGAGCGGCGGATTGGACCGATTGACCGCGACATTGCGAGGCGCGCGTGAGAACGAGGTGGACGTCTACTGGGTACGAGTAATTCATCCGAGCGGAAAGATTATCGCGGAAACGCCGCAAATGAGCGTTTTGCTGCCGCCGTCTGTTTTTCCCAGCCCGACGCTGGCACCTTCGCCGTTTAATCCGAAGAACTATCAAATAGATGGAAAACTGTTTTCACTCGTAGCGACAAGCGAGGAAACCGACGGCCAACTCTACCTTCTCCAGGTTGCGCAAGATCGATCAAGCGACGAACAATTTGCTACCCAATTCGCTCTCGTCCTCGCCGGCGCTTTGCTTCCGGGGATTGTCGTGTCGACCATGATTGCCATCGCGGTGACGAAGCGAGGCTTGCGGCCCTTGCAGCAGCTGACGCAATCGCTCGAACGCATCGACCCGAGCCATCTTAATGAACGCCTCAGCAAGGCGACATGGCCGCGCGAGCTTCAGCCGGTTGCGACTGCTTTCGACGAAATGCTGGCGCGCCTGGAAGATTCCTTTACCCATCTCTCTCAATTCTCTGCGGATCTGGCGCACGAACTTCGCACGCCTATTTCAAATATCCGCGGAGAAGCCGAAGTTACACTAACCCGGCCACGCACGTCGGAAAACTACCGCAATGTTATCGAGTCAATTACGGGTGAATGCGAAAGGCTTTCCGGAATAGTCGAGAACCTCCTGTTTCTCGCTCGCGCCGAAGCCACCGATCGCCAGATCCAAAAAGATATTTTTCCAGTACGACCGGTGATTGAAAAAATCGCGTCCTACTATCGCACGATCGCGGAAGAGCGAGGCATCTCCATCACCAATGAAGGTGACGGCGACGTCTATGCCGACCCTCTGCTGTTCGATCGGGCTCTTAGCAACCTTCTTGATAATGCATTACGATTCACTCCGGACCGGGGCAAAATCACGATCAGGAGCCGAAGCAGGAACGACCGGACGGAGCTGGCGGTGGAAGATACCGGTTGTGGAATCGCGCCTCATCATCTCTCGCGTATCTTCGATCGATTCTACCGGGTCGATTCGTCGCGCAGCTCGAAAGGAACTGGCTTGGGTCTGGCCCTGGTAAAATCCATCACCGATCTGCATGGTGGTTCAGCCACAGCAACAAGCGAGCTTAACCGCGGCACTACTATCACCCTTACCTTCCCAGCGCAGGATAGTTCGGTTGCAGAGAATAAGCTCCCTGTCCCGTCGTAAGATCATGTTGCCAACAGAATGTTTGTGGCAGGAGGTTTAATCAGATGAATATCACCGTCTTTTTGTCGTTAGTTGCAGCAACCATTAGCGCAACCGGTCCCACGTTAAACACGGAGCGGATCGATCAGTTGACGGATTTAAAGGGCAAGCTAAACGAAAAAGAAGGCGCTTACAAAATCAGCTTCCCGCGCGACGACATCGCAGTTGCAGTCGATGGCTGGAAAATACCAGCCTTCATGGGACTCACTTACCTGGGCCTCCTTCACCAGGGCCACCCACAGCGAAGCAATGGTCATGGGCGATACCGTTCTATTCGAGGACGAAGTTAACCTCGCGATGTTCGTCGCGCTGGAAAGCGGCTTGAGCGTGACCGCTCTGCACAACCATTTCTTCTTCGACCATCCCCAAGTATTCTTCATGCACATTGAAGGAGAGGGTACCCTCGATCATCTCGCCTCCTCGGTCAGACTGCTCTACGACAAAATCAGGGAGTTTCGCGCTGCTCACCCCATCCCAGCGGATTCTTTTCTTAAGCCGCCCCTGCCCAACGTCAGTACGATTACCGCTGATCCACTAAACAA
>QHPU01000117.1:0-1987 GCA_003219175.1 Verrucomicrobiota bacterium
TGTTAGACGCATTGAGGTTGGCTGGTGTTGTGTTCTGGGGTGTAGTTCACGGCCAAAACGTGATGTCCTGCCGGAATCGATTCATCATAGCGTTGTCCCTGCCCAATATTGGCAACCTTTTACCATCGATCCAGAGCTGCAGGTATGTCCTGCTGCCAAATGTAGGCGACCTTTGCACAACCAGCCGACCAGTTTGCGGCTTGCTCGCCCGAGCAGGCTGACTGCTTATGCAAATTGAAAAACCAGCCGCAACCAATAAAAAGAACCTGACGACAGACGTAAATCTTGAATTCATAATTAAAACTTCGTCGGAAGCGGAGTTCTGCTACTACTATGCACTGCTCGAATCTTGAAGGCGAGAGAAGCATTGGATATAAGCCGAGAGTCTCATAGCCAAACTTCCAATTTAATCCGGCGGGCATTTTTCAAAGGCAACAGAAGGCGGGACTATTATGAAATCTGAGCGTTTTAAGAATTCGGCCCTTCTCCTTCTTGCCGCCGCCATCCTGGCCGGCTGCGCGCCGCAAATCGCCATTGTTTCGGAGAAACCCCCCGCTCGATTCCAGGCCACCTCCGGGACGGACCAGGCCATCGTAAAAACGATCGATCGCGCCCAGGGATTACAGCGGACACAACCATTGATCGCGCTCGAAGCCTATGCCAACGCGGCGCACGATTCATTACGCCAACTTGAGCGCAGCTCGACAAATACAGAAGCAAGACGCTGCTACAATTTCGCAGTTGCCGGGATCTTTTCGGTAGTCCGTCAGGCTAAGCTCGATCCCTGGACTAAACCCGTGCAGGTCGGTGCGAACAACGAATTAACTCTTACGGGCAAACGGGATCCAGCCAAGCCGGAGCAGAACCCGGCCTTGTATGATTTGATCCCTACCGATGAGCTGAGGTATCACGGCGCTTATGTGAAGGATGATGTCAAAAAGGACGGTATCGGAGCACCGCTCGTGGCCGTCCGTCGCCTTACCGCAGAGCAAGCGACCGCGTTGTTTGCGCCACCCGCAATTTATTACGGCGTCACGGGCGTGGCGGAATTCGAAGGGTCGCGTTGTGTCCTCTCCATCCGCGATCCATTGGCCGCGGAAACCGTACGGGTGGAAGATCACACCTATCCGTTGGCGGCGAATTTCACTGCCTCCCTGGCGATGACGCTAGCCAGGGAAAAACCCCAAAAACTTGGGCTTGTCCGACTGCTGCGTCCGCAGGAATACGCCGCCACCTCCCGGGTCGCCCGGATGGAACCTTACAATCCAAACAAAACTGTCGTGCTGGTCATACACGGATTGATGGACACGCCTGCCACCTGGGTGCCGCTGCTAAACGATTTGCGCAGCGACAAAGACATCCGGCACAATTATCAGTTTTGGTTTTACAGTTACCCGAGCGGCTATCCCTATCCCTATAGCGCGCTCATCCTGCGGCAGGAACTCGATGCCATCGAAAAGAAATTTCCGCTCCACAAGAAGATGGTGGTGGTGGGTCACAGCATGGGCGGATGTATCACCAGAACTCTGATTACCGACACCGGCAACAAACTCTGGATCGAGGCTTTTGGCCATCCTCCCGCAGAAACAGAGATGCCAGCCGAGAGCAAACACCTTCTCGAAGAAGCGATCATCCTTAAGCATCGACCGGAAATCGGGCGCGTCATTTTCATGTCCACACCGCATCGCGGCAGCGATTTGGCCAGTAACTGGATCGGCCGTATCGGATCGATGCTGGTGAAAGCGCCAAGTCACCTGCTCTCAGTTGGTCAGACTATCCGCGCGGACCTTAAGCCTGATCCCGCGGCCCTTCAGCTGAAACGCTTTCCGAACAGCGTTGACACGCTGGCCCCGAACAACCGTTTCGTCGTCGCGATCAACAAGGTCCCGATCACTCCCGGCATTCCCTATTACACAATCTTAGGCGATCGGGGACGTGGTGATAGTCCCAACAGCAGCGATGGCGTCGTCCCTTACTGGAGCAGCCA
>QHPU01000117.1:2009-7766 GCA_003219175.1 Verrucomicrobiota bacterium
AATCAATTACTTATTCGACGCCATCGCCTCCTCACTCTCATGATCAAGCATCCCGCTGAACCGGGAATGCGAGCGGAGAGTAAAGGACTCATCGTCATCCTCATTGCACGTTACGCTATTGCCACTCGTAACAGCTTGCCCTGATGCCACCACGAACACTCCTATCGGTCATTTTCATGCCGCCGGCCGCCAAGATTGGCAATGCACCTCACGTGACCTCGGTGGAGCGTCTCGTTCGCGCGCTCTGCGTGGTCGGTATGGGAACCGTTGCGATCATCTGCGGTGTCTGGGCATTCGGTGCGGTCTGGTTTGACGCACCATTTGGGAGCGGCAACAAGATTGTAGCCGCCCTAATCGCGATCGCGTTTGTTGTCGTGCTTGTATTCGTTAGGCGATTCTGGCGAAAGCTGGGCATCTTCGTCGTGCTCTTTGGTGGCGTGCTTATCTGGTGGCTGGCGCTTTCTCCGACCAACGATAGTGACTGGCAGCCGGATGTGGCCCAGAAAGTGTGGGCCGATGTTCAAGGCGACGAAGTAACATTTTACAACGTCCGCAACTGCGAATACCGAACAGAGAGCGACTACACCCCGCATTGGGAGGCGCGCACTGCGCATATCTCGCAGATCACCGGCATCGTCCTCGCGATCGATTACTGGGGTTCGCCCTGGATCGCGCATCCCATCGTCAGCTTCCAATTCGCTGACACGCCGCCGCTCTGCTTTTCCATCGAGACGCGCAAGAAGCTTGGCCAAACCTACTCGACTATCGGCGGGCTCTACCGGCAGTTCGAACTTATCTACATCGTGGCCGATGAGCGCGATGTGATCCGCCTGCGCACAAACTACCGCAAGGAGGATATCTATCTTTACCGTACGACCATTTCGCCAGCGCACGCACGCGAACGTTTCCTTGAATACATCCATTCGCTCAACGCTTTGCGGAAGAAACCGCGCTGGTATAACGCCATCACCACCAACTGCACTACGAGCATACGCACCCAGCATCCGCCCCACGAGCGCTTGCCGTGGGATTGGCGCATCCTGCTAAACGGCAAAGGCGACGAACTGTTGTATGAGCGCCATCTCATCGTCACCGGCGGGCTTCCCTTTGCCGAGCTAAAAACCCGAAGCCTGATCGACACCCGCGCCCGCGCCGCCAACGACTCGCCCGATTTCTCAAAGCTGATCCGCGAAGGTTTGCCGGGACTGCTCCCGGTCGATGCATCAGTCAGATCACCGCCAGCGCGGTGACTCAATGAAAACATCGAAGTCCCAACGGAAGAGCGTCAACCGCGATGAAGTAACAGCGGCCCAAACCGGGCAAGCGTTTCTCTAAAAATCCGTCCTGCCCCGTATAATACTAAAGTGTTATAGACAAAACTGGTGGCGCCTGAGAAATTCGGTCTTGGGAAACGGTCGTGCGGGTGACGTGGCACCCATCGACCGTGAGGTGGCGGAGGAAGGATAAGGGATCCGCCCAGGCAGAGGTGCTAATCATCCTGGGGGTGGAGGGATTAGCACCCTGCCGGCACTCCGCGACTCTCTTAATTAAACAGGCGAGCGTCTCAATCCGGGCCCTCTAAACTAGCTCACCCCTAACGCCTTTGTAGCGCTGGCTCCGAATTTCACACCGTCCCGCGTTTGCGGGGTCGTCTGATTCCGCGGATTGTTATTTGTGAAAGCGCAGATCGATGCGTTCACGGCGCAGATTTGTGAGGTTATTGTCGGCAAAGTCGAGGCGGTCAAACTCGCCGTCGCGTGCCTGCTCGCGCGCGGTCATTTGCTGATCGAAGATATCCCGGGAGTTGGTAAGACGACGCTGTCACAGGCACTGGCCCGGTCGGTCGGCGCTGCTTTTCAGCGGATCCAATTCACCAGCGACCTGCTGCCGGCCGATATCCTGGGCAACTCGATCTTCGATCGCGAGCAGCAACGCTTCGTCTTTCATCAAGGGCCGCTTTTTTCGCAGGTGGTGTTGATCGACGAAGTCAATCGCGCGACCGCGAAGACGCAGAGCGCGTTGCTCGAAGCGATGGAAGAACATCATGTCTCGGCTGACGGCGTGACTTATGAGCTACCCGAGCCATTCTTCGTCGTCGCCACGCAGAACCCGCAGCATCAAGTCGGCACCTTTCCGCTGCCGGAATCGCAGCTTGATCGTTTTCTCATGCGCATCGAATTGGGTGTGCCCGATCGCGCGAGCGAGCGCGCGATGCTTTTGGGTGTCGATCGGCGCGAGATGCTCAAGGAACTGAAGCCTGTGTTCAAACGCGAGACGTTGCTCGAGATCCAAACAGCTGTGCGCAAGGTGCACACGTCGGCTGCGTTACTCGATTACCTTCAAGATTTGCTGGACGCGTCCCGGCAACGTCATAGCACAGGCATTTCGCCGCGTGGTGGTCTCGCTCTGCGGCACGCCGCGCAAGCATGGGCGTTGATGAACGGGCGGGAAATGGTTTTGCCCGAAGACATTCAGGCTGTCGGCGTGCCAGTGATGGGACATCGACTGGGCCACGACATTGAGCAGCCCGGCCAAAGCGGTCGTACCCTGGCCGAGGCGTTGGTGCGAACGGTTCCGGTGCCATGAATCTCGCAAGGTTACCGCGCCTGCGACCGACCGCAGCACTGGGCGGACTGGTGTTCGTGCTATTCGCGACGTGGTATGCCGCGTCGAGTCAGAATAACGCCGCAGCTTATCTTCTTTTCTTCACCCTCAGCAGCCTGTTTATCGTTTCGATCCCGCATGCGTTGCTCAATGTCGCGAGCTTGAAAGCGACCACCGAATCGGTAAAGCCGACGTTCGCGGGCGATGAAGTTTCGTTGCCGGTCGAGGTCACCAACCAGTCAGGAAAACGGCGTTACGGCGTTCGTGTGCAAGTGCCGGACTCGGGCGGTGACGAGCAGGCAGTGGATGAGATCGCAGCAGGCAGAGCCGCGCGCGTGCTCATTCGGTTCCCGGCACGAGCGCGCGGCGAATACGAAGTGAAACGGTTGTGTTTGGCAAGCGCTTTTCCCCTCGGCATTTTGCGGGCAATAAAACCAATAAATTGTCACCAACGATTTCTCGTTTATCCGAAACCAGAGGGTGACCCGAGGTTGCCGCCCGATCGTGCGCGTTCGGCGCGCAACAGGCCGCGAACTGAGCTGGGCGAAGGCGACGACTTCGCGGGCGTGCGCGCGTATGAACCAGGCCAATCGCAACGTCAGATCGACTGGAAAGCGGTCGCGCGCGGTCACCCGTTGATGACCAAGCAGTACACCACAGAAGCGACCGGTGCGCTCTATCTTGACTTTGCCGCCGTTTCCGGGGACGACACGGAAGCGCGGCTCGCGCAACTCGCGTTGTGGATCATCGAAGCGGAACGGGCCCGGCGTTCTTACGGATTGCGTCTGCGCGGAACCGAGATCACGCCCTCCTTAGGGCAGGTACATTTCCACCGCTGCCTTCGCGCCCTGGCGCTATTCAAATGATCACGAAACGCGACACTCGCATTCCGCGGCGACCGTTGCTCTGGCTCGCGGCGGCGCTGGTGTTTGTCTTGCCGCCGATGTTCGATGGCCTCGCCCCCTGGGTGCCGACGCTGTTGCTGGTGGCAATCACGACTAAATTTTGGATGGAGCCACGCGGTTACCGGTTACGCTTTCTGCCGCTGAAGATTGCGCTCGTCGTCGGCGCGCTAGTTGCGATTTTCATTAGCTACGGCGCGATCAAGGGCATCGAACCCGGCGTATCGCTCATCATCGTGTTGATGTCGCTGAAGATCTTCGAGGCACACACTGCCCGCGAGTTTCACTTTATGGTTATGCTGGGTTGGGTGCTTTGTCTTTGCGGATTTTTCCTCGCGCAGGACCTCGCCATTGCGGTCTGCATCATGATTGCGTTTACCCTGCTCACTACTGCTCTCATTCAATTCTATCGGGGATTAGCGGGGGGCAGGATTTGGCAGCCGTTGCGAGCCGCGCTCACTCTGCTTGCGCAAGCAGTGCCGCTAATCGTGCTGTTTTTTCTCCTCTTTCCGCGTGTGACGACAGCGTTTCGCCTGCTCCTAACCCCGAACGCGGTGTCCGCGTCTGGTTTTTCTGATCGGCTTTCACCTGGCAGTGTCGAAGCAATGGCCAATTCGACAGCGGTGGCATTTCGGGCCGAGTTTCCAGACGACGATGTTCCGCGATCGATCCCACTTTATTGGCGCGGCCTCGTCCTGACACAGGGCGACGGGATGGAATGGCGGTTCCGGGAAATGTTGCGCTCATCGCCACAGTTTCATAGTGGAGGCACCATTCGCCAATTGATCACAATCGAGCCACACGGCGAACATTGGATGTTTGCTCTCGATCGACCGGTGACGGAACCCCCCGGAGCGTCCCTCAGGCCCGGCAATTACTTGCGAAGCTGGCAGGCAATCGTGAAACCGCGACGTTACGAAGTGAAATCATCGCTGGAGCTAGCCCGTCAGGATCTGCAGCCTCTCGAACGAAAACAATTGCTCGAAGTGCCAGCGTCGATCAGTCCGAGAATCCGCGAGCTCGCACAATCGTGGAGTCAGGCTGATCCGGATCCGCATGCCATCATTAGGCGCGCACTCGATTTTTTCCAAACCCAGCGCTTCCGCTATTCCTTGTCACCGGGCGAATACAGAAAGAACGACCTCGATGAATTTTTGTTTCGCCGGCGGATCGGCTTCTGCGAACACTACGCCGCCAGTTTTGCGACCCTGATGCGGCTGGCGGGAATACCGGCGCGAGTCGTTATTGGATATCTCGGCGGCGAGTTCAACGAAATGGGCCATTTCTATCTCGTGCGGCAATCCGATACGCATGCGTGGTGTGAAGTTTGGCTGCCCGATATCGGCTGGAGGCGTGTCGATCCGACCAATGTGGTCGCCCCTGAGCGCGTAAATTCGGGTTTTGAATCTTTCCTGGAACGGAATGCTGCTGCTGGTGAGATTACTCCAAGGTTCAGTCGGACTTTTGCGCGCCAGCCGTTCTTTGCCAAGATCCGCCTTACCTGGCAAACGTTGAACTATGTTTGGGATAGCCGCGTTTTGGGTTTCGATGCGGAGGCGCAGCAAGCATTGACGCACGAGATTGGTTTGCCGGACGTAAGACCGGTGTCGTTACTTTTTTTAAGCGCCATCATTGCTGCCGGATTTGTGGTCATTCTTGCGACCTGGATGCAATTTCGGGCCCGCGTTCAACCTGATCCGGTCCAGGGACTCTACACCAAGTTCTGCGCGAAAGCAGCGCGAATGGGTGCACCGCGCGAACCCACAGAAGGTCCAGCCAATTTCGCAAGCCGCGTCTCCCGCGTTCTACCGCAGGAATCAAAACGAATCGCGACGATTTCAAACTGTTACATCGGATTGCGCTATGCGCGGGATTCGGATGCTTCAAGCTTGCATGCCCTCGCGCGCGAAGTGCAACTCTTCGGTTCCTGGAAGCGAAAAAATCGGAAATCTTACGCCGGCCGCTGAAGCCGCGCTTCCGCTAGATCAATATCACGCTGGATGCGCCGCAAAGCTTGGTCGTTGATTGCCTCTTGATTGCGCAAAGTGATTAGGGTTTCACGTTCGACCTGTAGCAGTTCGCAAGCGAGGTCTTCAAAATCCTCCGAAAACAATCGGCTGACACGTTCCTGACGTGGGCCTTCAACGTTCAATTGCTGGATTCGGTCGACGTATTCCGCTCGTAATCTTCCAATCGTCTCAGGCTTCGCTTCGTGAAACGATTCGATCGCCTCCAGACGCCCGAGCGCCGC
>QHPU01000046.1:0-286 GCA_003219175.1 Verrucomicrobiota bacterium
CAAAAATCTGATCGTTAAAAGCGGATGTGGAAAATTGAAGATTCCCGACATCGTTAACGCCCACTATCGGCGGCGAAAGCGTTATTGCAAGCGACTGCTATTTGTTGCGCGGGCCCAACAGTTTGTCCCGAATGGAGTAGTAGCGTGACTTGATATACTGCTTTGGTCGCTCCTGGCGGATCGGCTTGGCCCAATGCGACGTGAACCGCCACCGGACCAATCGAGGCTCATAGCCGAAATGCGGCATTAACTCCCGGCAATGCCATTCGACCCAACCGATCTCTTC